>JAYGEV010000170.1:0-8200 GCA_046582225.1 Pseudomonadales bacterium | reverse complement strand
GATTATCAGCGGAGTACGGGCTTCATCGATCAGGATGGAATCCACCTCGTCCACGATGGCGTAAGTCAGTCCGCGCTGGAACTGGTCTTCCAACGTGAATGCCATGTTGTCGCGAAGGTAGTCGAAACCGAACTCGTTGTTGGTGCCGTAGGTGACGTCGGCTTGATACGCGACGCGCTTCTCCTGAGGATCCTGGTTCGACTGGATCACGCCTACCTGGAGGCCGAGCGCCTGGTATATCGGGCTCATCCACTGTGCGTCGCGCCGAGCCAGATAGTCGTTGACGGTGACGATGTGCACCCCGTCGCCGGTGAGCGAATTGAGATAAACCGCAAGCGTGGCTACCAGCGTCTTGCCCTCGCCGGTACGCATTTCCGCGATGCGCCCTTCATGCAGCGTGATCCCACCAACGAGCTGCATGTCGAAATGGCGCATGTTCTTGGACCTGCGCGCCGCCTCCCTGACCGCCGCGAACGCCTCGGGCAGCAGATCATCGATGCTTTCGCCTTCCGCGTGACGGGATTTCAGGCGTTGCGTGGTCGCTTTCAGCGCTTCGTCGGAGAGCTCGAGCAGGTCCGGCTCAAGATCGTTGATGCGCTGAACAGTTTTGCCCATGCGCTTGAGCTCGCGCGAATTTTTGGTTCCGAAAATCTTTTTCAGCATAGGATGATTCGCAACAGCACCCGTAGACCGGCTGAGAAAAGCCGGCAGTTTAACCTCTTTGGGCGCGCCACTAAAATGGCATTGAAAGATGGACCGCGATCGAGACGGAGAGTTCGCTAACGGCGGGCGACGTAGCGGGCCGGATCAACGTGGCGACCGTTCTTCAAGACTTCATAATGCACGTGAGGACCCGTCGACCGCCCGGAGGAACCCATTTTGCCGATGACCTGACCTTTCTTGACGATATCGCCCGTGGCGACCACCACTTCGGCGTGGTGCCCGTAGCGGGTTACGAAGCCATCGCCGTGATTGATCTCCACCATCTCGCCGTAGCCGTAGCGCTTGCCGGCGTGGGTAACCACACCGCTGGCGACCGCAATTACGTCCGAACGATCCTTGCCTGCGAAATCAACACCGGCATGCCACGCCATTTTACCGCTGAACGGATCCACTCGCTTGCCGTAAGACGACGACATCCATCCCCAGGTAACCGGACGACCGGCAATGGCCACCGCCTGGCGATAGTCCCGATCCCGCAGCATCGACTCCAGCACCTCGAGTTCGCTTTCCCGCACCTTCAGCCCGCGTGCGAGTTCGGCAAGGTTCGCTCGCAAATCCGTCCATGGCAACGCGGCCTGGGAAACCCCGGAAGGACCACCCTGCGGGACCGGCTCGCCGAACGAAAATTCTCCCTGATCAAGATCCGCGACCTCAGTGACCCGGGCACCAAGCGCTTCCATTCGCATCAGTCGGGCCTGCATCTGCGCCAGCTGGCGACCTACAGCCTGGGTCTCGGCCTGGGATCGGCTTCGAATCTCATCGACTTCGTCTTGTTGCGATACAAGTCGTTCGCGCCATTGGGAGATCACTTCGTCGTCGACGACATCCTTGCTCGCCTGCGCTATCAGCACACCAACGCTCAGGGCAACGGCAGCAAAACCAGCGATCAACGCTGCGCCGAACCCATTGCGCGACAGGCGCAAGGCGCGGGAATTGCCAGAACTTCTGAGCAGAATGATCTTCATATTCTTATCAGTGTAGGCCGGTTCGCGATTACCGGGTTCCACGCCCGGCTCGCACTACGCTGCCAGGTGCTGTTATCTTGTTCTTCTTGCGGCTCTTTTCGTTGATCTTTTTTTAGATCTCTTTTTTGATCTTGTTGTAGATCCGAGCCACGACCCAGCCTGCACGGAATCTGGATTATAGAGTGCCAAAGGTCAAGATAGATGATCTCCTGAGTGAACGCCACCGTCGATTTACTCCTCTCCAGCGTCTCCTGCGTCAGGCAGCAAACCAGGAATCCTGGACCGCGGGCCTGCGCGCCCTGCTGCCTGAATCGTTGCAACGAGACTGCCGAGTTACGGATATCCGCGCTGGCAATGTCTCGGTCGTCTGTAACAATGCCGCCTGCGCGACGCGATTACGATTCCTGGCCCCGGAGCTGCTGTCGAAACTGCAGGACCTGGCCGACTTCCGCGCGGCAACTCAGATGCAGATTCGAGTCAGTGATAATCGGACCGAAAACCAGGTCTGACTGTCCACGCACAAAGTCCAATTATCCCCTCGCGGACCCAGGATTATTGAGACATTCAGACCAGATTAGAGCGACGCAGTGAGAATCAGTCCGCAAGAACGGGCTGGGGGAATCCGATCGGGGCGTCCGCCTCGTCTTCGAAGGTAACGACTTCAGTGGCATCACCATCCGCCAACACCATGCGTAACAGCGCGTTGTTGGGGCCGTGACCGGATTTGTAACCAGCGAATTCGCCAATCATGCTGTGACCGAGCAAGTACATATCGCCGATCGCATCAAGAATCTTATGCTTGACGAACTCGTCCTCCTGGCGCAGACCCTCATCATTCAGGATTCGATAGTCATCCACCACAACCGCGTTATCGAGGCTTCCACCCCGGGCAAGATTCATCGACCGAAGCTTTTCGTAATCCGCCAGAAAACCAAATGTGCGGGCCCTGCTGACTTCCTTGACGAACGACATACTGGAAATCTCGACGCTGGCAGACTTTTCATGGCGGTGAAAAACCGGGTGATCGTAGCGCAGCGTGTATGACACCTTAAACCCGTCGTAAGGCTTGATCTCAGCGACAATGTCGCCTTGTCTGTAGCTCACCGTCTTTTTGATGCGGATAAACTTTTTCGGCGCCGACTGCTCGTCGATGCCAGCCGACTGCAGTAGAAACACGAACGGAGCGGCGCTGCCGTCCATGATCGGCAGTTCCGGAGCGTTTACCTCCACAATAGCATTGTCGACCCCAAGGCCGGACAACGCCGCCATCAGGTGTTCAACCGTGGATATCTCCACCGTTCCGTCGGTGAGCGAGGTGGCCATGGTGGTATCGCCCACATTGTCCACAAGAGCTTGCAACGACACCGGCTCATCGAGATCGGTGCGCACGAACACAATGCCCGCGTCTATCGGTGCGGGGCGCAGCGTGAGATAGACCTTCTCTCCAGTATGCAGGCCGACGCCCGTCGCGCGGATTGAATTTCTCAGGGTTTTTTGGTTCAAAGCCATGCGGCTACCTGCGCTGTTAGAAGGATGGGTCGAAAGCTGGCCGGAAAATCATTTTCCATTGTGTCACTCAATCCATGAATAGTCCCTGAACGTGAAGCAGGCAGGCTGTCTGAGCGGCGCGAAGCGTAACAAATCGCCCGCCTCATGAGTATGGCAGCAGGTCACACATTTGCCACGCATCGCATCCGGAACAGCCCCGATCGTTCTCCGCATCAGTCCGCCTGTCGACGCAAAAAAGCCGGAATGTCCAGATAGTCCAGATCCTGTTTCTCCAGGTCCTCGGCGAGATTGTCCTCTTTGAGAGCGGCGTTGTGTCGCGCATAGGCTGGGCGATCCAGTTTCCGATAATCCACCTGACCCTGCATCGCGTCATCGGTGAGGGTGTTGTCCACGATCACGTTCGGTCGCACCGCCTTGCCCAGGCCGGTCGCCACCACGGTAACCTTGAGCTCTTCACCCAGGTCGGGATCGATTACCGTGCCCACTACCACTGTGGCCTGCTCGGAGGCGAACTCGTCGATGATGTTCCCGACGTCGGTAAACTCACCGATATTCAAATCGGGTCCGGCCGTCACGTTGACGAGAATCCCTCGCGCGCCATGCAGGTCGACGTCCTCGAGCAACGGGCTGCGAATCGCCGCTTCGGCAGCGTCGCGAGCTCGATTGTCGCCAGATGCCCGGCCGGTGCCCATCATGGCCATACCCATCTCCGACATTACGGTTCTCACATCGGCAAAATCGACATTGATCATGCCTGGACGAATGATCAGATCGGCAATGCCCTGCACCGCGCCCAGCAGGACATCGTTAGCAGCGCTGAACGCATCGAGCATCGTGGTTCCCTCACCGAGGACCGCAAGAAGCTTTTCGTTGGGAATCGTTATCAGAGAATCCACGGTATTTTGAAGCTCGCTGATGCCACGATCGGCGATGTCCGAGCGTTTTTCGAATTTGAAGGGTCTGGTGACTACCGCAACCGTGAGAATGTTGAGTTCCCGCGCAACGTCGGCAACAACCGGCGCGGCTCCGGTACCGGTGCCGCCGCCCATGCCCGCGGTGATGAACACCATATCGGCCCCGACCAGCACTTCGGCGATCCGATCGCGATCTTCCAGGGCGGCTTCACGCCCGATGTCCGGGTTCGCTCCCGCGCCCAGACCCTTGGTGATGTTGCTGCCAATCTGCAGGATGGTCTTGGCTTCGAGGGATTTAAGGGCCTGCGCGTCGGTGTTGGCCGCAATGAAATCCACGCCTTCGACCTGCTTGCGCAACATGTGTTGTACCGCGTTTCCGCCGCCACCGCCTACGCCAATGACCTTGATAACCGCGCTCTGGGGGGCACTGTCTACGAGTTCAAACATCCTGATCTCCTAACTAGAAGTTTTCGCTTAACCATTTCCTGAATCGGCTGAAGGTGCCCTTGCCACGTCTGCCGCGGCCGGGCATTTCTTCTTCTCGTTCTTTCCCGTACTGCAACAGCCCAACGCCGGTCGCATACACGGGATTTCTCACGATGTCCTTCAAGCCCGACACATTGCGCGGCGAGCCCAAACTGACCGGCATGTGGAAGATCTCTTCCGCAAGCTCGATCACCCCTTCCATTTTCGATGCTCCCCCAGTGAGCACGATGCCGCTGGCGACCAGGTCTTCAAAACCGCTGCGGCGAAGTTCCGCCTGAATCAACGTAAATAGCTCGTCGTATCTTGGCTCTACCACTTCCGCCAGCGCCTGGCGCGAGAGCTCTTTCGCCGGTTTGTCACCGACCCCGGGAACCTTGATGGTTTCGTCGGGCCGGGCAAGCTGGGTCAACGCGCAGGCGTACTTTATTTTTATCTCTTCGGCATTTTGCGTCGGCGTCCGCAACGCCATCGCAATATCGTTGGTCACCTGATCACCGGCAATCGGAATCACCGCGGTGTGACGTATGGCTCCATCCGTGAAAACGGCGATGTCGGTCGTTCCACCACCAATGTCAACAAGGCACACGCCCAGATCCCGCTCGTCGTCTGTCAGCACGGAGTAGCTGGACGCCAACTGTTCCAGTATCACGCCGTTGACGGTCAACCCGCAGCGTACGATGCATTTTTCAATGTTCTGTGCGGCATTTACCGCACAGGTGACCAGATGGACTTTTGCTTCCAATCGCACGCCCGACATGCCCAGCGGTTCCTTGACCCCTTCCTGGCTGTCGATCACGTATTCCTGCGGAAGGATGTGGAGGATCTTCTGATCGGCGGGGATGGCCATGGCCTGAGCGGCGTCGATGACCCGCTCCACATCCTGTGGGTACACCTCGCGATCGCGGACCGCAACGATGCCGTGCGAGTTGATGCTTCTGATATGGCTGCCGGCGATCCCGGCATAGACCGAATCGATCTGGCAGCCGGCCATCAGCTCCGCCTCCTCAATAGCGCGCTGAATGGATTGAACCGTGGACTCTATGTTCACCACCACTCCCTTCTTGAGACCGCGCGAGGGATACGAGCCCAGGCCGATGATCTCCAGGTCGCCTTGAGCTGTGACCTCGGCGACGATGGCAGCGACCTTGCTGGTACCGATGTCCAGCCCAACGACCCGTGTACGCTCACCGTCAGATGTCATAACGTGGATTTCCCTCATAGGCTGCCAGGGCTTCTTCCCAGCGAACCGCAATGCCGTTCGCGTAGCGCGCATCTACATAAACAACTGTCGAGAGCCTGTGCTGCAGAACACGCTCATGAACCAGACGAAACCGACGCATACGCTCAACCAGACTGTGCCGGCCAAGAACGACACGCACACCCACATCGAGTTCCACCTCCCACTCACCCAGCGCCGACTCCCGCAGCGTGGAGATTTGCAGCTCCGTGCCTTCCAGGGTTTTCCTGAGCAGGCCGAACACCTCCATCGCCTGGAGCGGTTGCGATCGGGCGCAACGAAACCCGGGTAAACCCTCGGGCTCATCGGGGAACTGTATCACTCGTCCGTCGCTGGTGAGGAATCCCTCATCGCCCCATGCGGCAACGGCATGATCTTTTTCCACCTGGATATCCAATCCGGCCGGCCACCGGCGACGAATGGTGACTGTGCGCGGCCACGACAGCTCTTGAATGTCGTTGCGAACCGTAGCCAGATCGATGCCGAGCAGCCCCGGGCCGAGGGAGCTGGCAACCGCCCGACGAATTTCCAGCTGCTCGGCCACCGTCAGTTCGCCGTCGACCCGAACCGAGCGGATTTCCCGATTGAGTTCGACCCAGACCAGCGCACCCGCGAAGACGACCAGCAACGCGAATATTACCGACACCGCCTTAACCACGATTCGCATCCCGCAGGCTCAACGAAATCTGGTTGACGTTGCCTGCCCCCTGCACCAGCAGGATATCACCGCTGCGCACAAGCTCCGGCAACAGCGCCAGCGCCTCGGCCGGATCTTCTGCAAAGATCGGATTGATCTCACCGCGTTTGCGCAGCCCCTCGCACAACGCGGTGGCGTCGGCGCCGGGGATGGGCTCCTCGCCGGCGGAATAAACTTCCAGCAGCACGAGTTCGTCAACTCCGGACAACACTTTGACGAACTCGTCGTAGAGATCCCTGGTGCGCGAGTAACGATGAGGCTGATAGGCCATCAACAGCCGCCGCCCGGGCCAGACTTGTCGCGCAGTCTTGATGACCGAGGCCACCTCGGTAGGATGGTGTCCGTAGTCGTCGACCAGCGTGATCTCGGTTGCCCCGATGTGGGTACCATCGAACACCTGGAACCGGCGGTCAACGCCAGAAAACCGGTTCAATCCGTCGACTATCGCCTGATCCGGCAAACCTTCATCTGTCGCCACCGCTATCGCAGCCAGGGTGTTGAGAACGTTGTGTTCGCCCGGGACGGCCAGAGAGATCGAAAGCTCACTATGACCCTCTGGTCGTTTCACCACGAACTGCCAGACAGAGCCGTCCACCACGAGCTGGGTCGCCTGAAAATCGCTGTCCTGCGAAAATCCGTAGGTAAGCATGGGTCTCGATACGTCCGGCAGGATGCTGCGCACATGAGCGTCGTCGGTACACAACACCACCGACCCATAGAAAGGGACCCGGTGCACGAAATCTACAAACGTACGTTGCAGCAACTCGAAGTCGTTGTCGTAGGTTGCCATGTGATCTCGATCGATATTGGTAATCACCGCCAGCATCGGCTGTAAATGCAGAAACGAAGCGTCGCTCTCATCAGCCTCTGCGATCAGGTAACGGCCCGCGCCCAGCCGTGCATTGGCGCCGGCACTGTTGAGCAAACCGCCGATCACAAAGGTCGGATCGAGCCCAGCGGCCTCAAAGATCGCAGTGATGAGGCTGGTGGTGGTGGTCTTACCATGGGTGCCTGCAACCGCGATACCATGGCGATAGCGCATGAGTTCGCCGAGCATTTCCGCCCTTGCGACCACGGGTACGCGCAGCTTATGGGCTGCGGATATCTCGGGATTGTCCGGCGCAATCGCACTGGAAACCACCACCACATCCTTGTCGAGCACGTGCTCCGCGAGGTGCCCCAGATAAATGACCACACCCATCTCAGCAAGCCGGTTGGTCACACTCGAAGTTCGCAGGTCCGAGCCGGAAATCTCGTAGCCCTGGTTCAACAACACTTCTGCAATGCCGCACATGCCCGCACCGCCGATCCCGACAAAGTGGATCCGTCGCACACGACCCATCTCGGGAATCTGGTAGGGACCGGCTTCAGCCACGACGGTGCCCCTCCAGCTGGGTACGAAAAACCAGCCCCAGCATTGCGCAGCTCACCAGCAGGCTGTTTCCTCCATAGCTCACGAACGGCAGGGTCAATCCTTTAGTGGGCAGCAGGCCTGTGTTTACGCCCATGTTTACCAGGCATTGCACACCCAACAGCAATCCCACGCCATATGTCAGGTAACCACCGAAGACCCGCCTGTCATCCACGGCCATCCTGGCGATGTGCAGTATCCGCAGCACTAACAACGCGAACAACCCCACCAACAGGACCGCTCCGATGAGTCCTAACT
>JAYGEV010000109.1:0-1564 GCA_046582225.1 Pseudomonadales bacterium | reverse complement strand
CCGATCTCCTTGTGGTTGGTTGTCAACAACCAGCGGCTGAGGAATGCCCACAGCGGCGAGCGATGGGGAATTACGTCTTCTGCGCGTGCAACCATTAGTGATTCACCTTAACGGGCTGCGTAAATTGTTCGTGGTTGAATGAGATCGGCAGTGGCATTGCCCCAGGCATTCCGCTCATAGGTAATCACCGCCGCCAGCTCTCGATCGGAAAGCTGCGGTGCCCACGATTGCATCTCGGTTTCGGCCAGGCCATTCATGACCCTATCGATATGCGTCGCTATGGGCCCATTGGGAATTTCTCCTCCGGCGAGCGCTGGATAGGTACTGCCCTGCCCGGTGCCATCGGCTTCGTGGCAGGTCGCGCAATGGGTGAGAAAAACCTGTTCGCCGATCGCCATGAGTTCCGCCATTTCCCAGGTTTTTTCGCGGTCCGCAACGGCCTGACCGGAGGCGAGTTCCCGGGCGAGACGCTGATCCTCAATCCACGCGTCAAACTCGGCCTCGGGCCGCACTTCCACCACCACCGGCATGAAGGCGTGGTCCTTACCGCAAAGTTCAGTACATTGGCCTCGGTAGAGCCCCGGCTGGTCCACGCGCGTCCACGCTTCGTTGATAAAGCCCGGAATGGCATCCTGCTTCACCGCGAAATCCGGCACCCACCACGAGTGAATGACATCGTTGGACGTGGTCAGGAAACGAACCTTCTTGCTTGTTGGCAACACCAGCGGGTTGTCGACCTCCAGCAGATAGTGTTCGCCCTTCGGTTCGAGGTTGTCGATCTGAGCCTGGGGTGTGGACATGTTGCTGTAGTAGCCGATGTCTGCTTCCAGGTACTGGTAGTGCCACTTCCACTGTGAGGCGGTAATGAGAACCGTGAGATCGGCATCGCTGTTGTCTTCGATGTCTATCAGCGTCGTGGTAGCCGGTACGGCCATCGCGACCAGGATCAGAACCGGGATTAACGTCCAGACGATTTCCACCGCGGTACTCTCGTGAAAATCGGCGGGCTTAGGGTGCCGCGAGCGGCGATGGGCGAACATGGAGTATGCCATCGCACCGAAAACGAGGACGCCCATCACCACGCAGACCCATAAACTCAAGTGATGCAGCGCGAGGATGCGCTGGCTCATGTCTGTGACGCCCTCGCGCACATCCATTGCCGGCATGCCAAAGGCAGACGCCGAGGTCCCCCACAAAGCAGCGAGTCCCAGGCCGCACCTGAGCCTGCTGGCGATAGAAGTCATACTTCTAGCCTGCTGTTATTCATCGAAATTACCAATATCAAAATCCGTCAGCGCTTCAACTGGGTCAGCGTTCTCAGCTGATTTTCACCCTCCCAATCCCGGTAGCGAATGGCGGTTGCTCGTTCGGTTGGACCGTTCCAATCGCCCCTGTGGGCGAGCAAGAAGGCATCACCGTCGATTTTTACCTGCCACCGCTGGAGTTCCCAGTCAATGAACGCCAGGCTGGCGTTAGCGTGGCCGCTCCACAGTCCTTCCTGGTGCGGCCGTTGTTCGAATGCGTCGTCTCGAACCCACGCGGTCCACTTGTCACCGTTCCAGGC
>JAYGEV010000035.1:0-2913 GCA_046582225.1 Pseudomonadales bacterium | reverse complement strand
AACCATACCAATGGCGTTGACACCCTGGTCGCTGTGAATGCGCTCAATTACCTCGGCGGAAATCTCGGCCAATCCGGTGGGCTGGTGTTTAATCCTGAGCCCGTCGGTCAGGTCTCACACACCCGGCAGGCAAGCCATCAGAAAATGCTCGAACTTGTCGAGGATGCGCGCCAGGGCAATATCGAGGTATTGATCCTCAACGGCACCAACCCGATGTTTTCTTTGCCGTCAACGGCAGGGTTTGCCGAGGCGCTGGCCGGGATACCGTTGATCGTCAGCCTGTCGAGTTTCATGGATGAGACCACGGCCCTGGCGGATGTGATATTGCCGAGCCATACCTACCTGGAAAGCTGGGGTGACCATTTTCCGGAACCGGGCGTCGGATTCACGATCGGCGCGGTTTCGCAGCCCGTAGTTTCGCCGTTGTACAACACGCGGGCCACCGGCGATATCGTGCTCGATCTGGCGCAAAGATTGGGTATGAACGAGGCGATTCCGTGGAGCACCATGGAAGACTGTCTGAAGGATGGCTGGCGCCGGATCTATGAGCGTGCCAGTGCGGAGACCCGGACGGAGAGCTTCGAATCGTTCTGGCGTTCCGTCCTCAAAGCGGGCGTCTGGGGAGAACAAACTCACCGGGAAGCGGCGTTTACGCTTGCCGAGGGAGTCATCGACCGTGTTGGTGTAGCGGCTCCGGAGTTTTCCGGATCGCCGGACGACTATCCGTATGTGCTGCACCCTTATCTCTCCAACAATCTCCATGATGGGCGCGGCGCAAATCTTCCCTGGCTGCAGGAACTCCCGGATCCGATGACCAGCGTTGTGTATGGGTCCTGGGTGGAACTGAATCCGGCGACGGCTAAGAAACTGGATCTGACCGAAGGGGATCTGGTAGACATCGAATCCCCACATGGTCGGATTCGGGCGCCCGTTTACGTCTATCCCGCGATCATGCCCGATGTCGTCGCGATGCCCATCGGGCAAGGCCACAGCGAGTACGGTCGGTATGCCAAAGATCGCGGCGCCAACCCGATCGAAATCCTCAGCTCACAGGTGGAGCCGCGCTCCGGTGGCCTGGCTTCCAGTGCCACACGGGTGAAGATCATTGCCACCGGGAGCCGCGTCGAGCTGGTGAAGACCGGTGGAAAATCCCGCGATCTCGGTAGAGAGATCGTGCAGAAAACGGGCGCTGTGAAAATTCACACCGCACATTTGAACGATATCCCGACAACTATCCCAGTAAAAACGGTGTCATCATGAATTTCCTGGATCGATTCGCTGAAAGCTGGCGCAAATACGCAAAGCCCGGCTACTACGAAGAATTCGACTATCACTGGGCAATGACCATCGATCTCGATCGATGTACCGGCTGCGAGGCATGTGTGACGGCTTGTCAGTCGGAGAACAATCTGCCCATCGTCGGGGAGGAGGAGTTCGCCAAAGGTCGTGAGGTGAAGTGGATCCGAATCGAACGATATTGGGAGGGCGAGTATCCCGACGCGAAGCTAAACTTCATTCCGATGTTGTGCCAACACTGTGATTCGGCTCCCTGCGAGACGGTGTGCCCGGTAAGTGCCACGTATCACAACCAGGACGGTCTCAACGCTCAGATCTACAACCGCTGTATCGGCACCCGTGCCTGCGCGGTGTATTGCCCCTACGAGGTGCGTTACTTCAATTTCACCGATCATCACTGGGACAGCCCGTTGGACCAGCAGCTGAATCCCGATGTGACCGTGCGGGAAAAGGGCGTGATGGAGAAATGTACGTTCTGTATTCAGCGCATTCGCCTGGCCAAGGATAACGCCAAAGATGATGGCGGTCGGCGGGTACGAGACGGCGAGGTGCAACCGGCCTGTGTGCAGACCTGCCCGACAAAAGCTCTGGTCTTTGGTGATCGCAGGGATCCTGACAGCGAAGTTTCGAAAATGATGAACGACGCCCGCGCCTACCGGGTGCTGGAGGAGCTGAACACCGACCCATCCGTGGTCTACCTCAAGAAAGTTGACGCAGAGGAACATCATGCCAGCTGACGCCGACACCTTGCAGTACGCAGACGTCAATCGCGACGTTGTCAGGTCCATCGTGGAGACCGGGCCCAGCTACTACGTGGCGTTGGCGACCGCTGGTGGCGTCGCTCTGCTGTGCTTCTTCTTCCCGTGGTTTTATCAGCTTTTCTACGGCATTGGCGCAGCCGGGATGAATCACCCCGGGGTCTGGGGAACCTATCTGGCCAGCTTTATTTTTTGGATCGGCCTTAGCCATTCCGGCACTTTGCTGTCGTGCGTTCTCCACCTCACGAACAGTCCCTGGCGCAAGGCCATGTATCGAAGCGCCGAGGCGATGACGCTGTTTTCGCTGATTGTGGCCGCTACCTTTGTATTCGTGCACGTCGGGCGACCCTGGTTCATTCATTGGTCGCTACCGTATCCCAACCAGATGGAGATGTGGCCCAATTTTCGATCTCCGTTGCTGTTTGACGTCATGGCCATCGCCACGTACATCACGGGCAGCTCGATTTTTATCTACATGGGCTCAATTCCTGATTTCGCTGCGGTCCGAGATCGCACCATCGGCTGGCGCAACACTATGTATAGCCTGCTGTCCCTGGGCTGGCGCGGCACCGATCGCGAGTGGCACCGCTTGCACTGGGCGTACACGTTCCTTGCGGTCCTGATCATCCCGCTGGCTGTGTCGGTTCACAGCATCGTTTCCTGGGATTTCGCGATGTCTATCGTACCGGCGTTGCACCAGACAATCTTCGCGCCGTATTTTGTCGTCGGCGCAATCTACTCCGGTACTGCGGGAATCGTCACGGTGATGTTCGTGCTACGTAAATACATGAACTTCGAGCAATACATCACCAAGGTGCATTTCGACAACCTGGGCAAACTGTTGTTGCTGCTGTCCCTG
>JAYGEV010000028.1:0-6057 GCA_046582225.1 Pseudomonadales bacterium | reverse complement strand
CCTTGCCTCGTGGGTTAGCGCCATTGCTGGTCTCGCTACAGGCCGCCGGTCGGCGTATCGCCCGCCATGCGACTGACGGCCGTCCGCGCTGCCTGCACCAGTATCCCGTCGCGCAGTTTGAATGCGCCGTCGGCCGCTATTTGTTCTCCGGGATCCAGCCCGCTGGTAATCACCACCAGATCCTTGCGCTGTGGGCCGAGCGTAACGCTACGCTTCTCGGCCCGGTACTGGGCTCGAGCCCCTTTCTCAGCGGAACGCAGCACGTATACGTTGGCGCCGAATGCGTCACGGCGAACCGCCGTCATAGGCACCACCGTGGCAACCTGCTCGGAATCCAGCGGCACCGCTACGGTGACCAAAGATCCGGGGTACAGTCGCAGCTCCGAGTTGTCGGCCAATGCGCGAAATCGAACGTTGCGTGACAGCGCGTTGACGAATGCGTCGCGCGCAATGATCTCCGCAATAAATGGCCGGGACATGGTGCCGGTGGTTACCAGTACGGCTGCGCCCTGCTTAACCGTTGCCTGTTGTTGTGGCAATGTGAAGTCGATCCAGATCTGATCATCGACGCCGATCAGGCGCGCAATGACCGCGGCTTTGTCCAGATATTGGCCTGGCTCCAGCTCGTGCAGACCAGCCCTGGCGTCGAACGGCGCACGCAGCGTCTTCTTGTCAATGATCGCCTGCAAGCGTGTCACGTCGGCGTTGGCCCTGTCGAACTGGGCCTTGCTGCGGTCCCGGGCTTCTTCGGCCGCCACACCGGAAGCGATGAGCTTCCGGTTGCGCGCCAGCGCGAGGGTTGCCAAGCGAGCATCGGCACGCGCGGCTGCGAGTTCAGCACGCTCCTCGCTGGTATCCAACCGCACCAGCAGCTGACCAGCGCGCACCGTTGCGCCTGGCGCGAATCCTACCTCCACGATGCGGCCGGCTAGTTCCGTGCTGACCTCGATGGCGTGGATGGCGACCGTTTCTGCAGTCACGGACGTGGTGGGCTGCCAGACTTCCTCGCGTACGCTGAACAGCTCCACGGTTTCCATGGGCTCGGGAAAAGTCTCTGCAAAGGCGATGGCGGCCTGAATCTGCGCAAATTTTAGGTAGCCCAATCCTGCGGCGACCCCCAGGCAGGCCGCGACAACGATCAACCAGCTTCGTAATTGCTTCACCTTGTGATGGTTGCAGATTCCAGCGTCTCATTCCATCCTAGCGGTTGCACGTACGCGTCAGAATCAAGTATCGATACAACACAGGAACACCGCGATGGCGACCGATTTTCTGATCTACGGCACCAGGGGATCGCCCTTTGTGCGCAAGGTGCTGGTGACGCTGACGGAGAAAAATCTCCCGTGGGAACTCGAGGAGATCAACGTTTTCGATCCGCCGGAGTGGTTTTTGGAGTTGAGCCCGGCCAGGCGGATTCCGGTTCTGCGCGACCGGTCGGTTGCTGTCGAAGGGGTGGCCGGCACCATTGCCGATTCGTCAGCGGTCTGTGGCTACCTGGAGCGCAAATACCCCGACCCGGCTTTGTATCCGCACGATCCGATGGAATACGGCAGAGCACTGTGGTTCGAGGAATACGCCGACACCCTGCTGGCTGCGCGCATCGGTTTTGGCCTGTTGCGTACGGTGCTTGCCGGTCCAGCCCGAGGCGAGCCGCCGGATCTTGAGCGGGCGCGCAAAACCTACTATCAGGATCTTCCGCCTCTGTTTACCTACCTGGAAGGCGAGATCGGTGATCGTGAGTTCATCGTCGGTGAGCGGTTTTCCATTGCCGACATCGCGCTGGCCTCGCAGCTGTCCGGTATGCGGCTGACCCGGGTCGCCATCGACGCTGAGCGCTGGCCGAAGCTGGCAAATTATGCGGAAACCCACCTGGCGCGGCCGAGTTTCGCCGCCAGGCTCGAAGAACTGAAGCCGGTCATGCCGGCATCTGACTTCGAACCCTGATCGCCGCCGCAGCGGCGGCACTTAGACCGGATGTACCTTAACCGGCAGTTCGCGAATACCGCGGATGAAACTGGATTTGAGATACTGTGGATCTCCGACCACCTCGACCCGTGAGAATCGCGCGAGGATTTCTTCCCAGATGATGGCGAGTTGCATCTCGGCCAGGCGGTTGCCGACGCAGCGATGAATCCCGAAGCCGAACGACAGGTGTTGGCGTGAGTTGTTGCGGTCGATCAGGAACTGATTCGCGTTTTCGATGGCGTCTTCATCGCGGTTGCCCGACAGGTACCACATGATGACTTTGTCGCCCTCGCTAATGCGCTTGCCGGCGAGTTCGGTGTCTTGCATCGCGGTTCGAGCCATATGCGCCACCGGCGATTGCCAGCGGATGATCTCGGGCACCATGTTGGGAATCAGACCGGGGTTGTCCAGCAGTTTGGCGTACTCGTCGGGGTGTTCATTCAATGCCAGCACGCCGCCGGAAATAGAGTTGCGGGTGGTGTCGTTGCCGCCCACGATCAGCAGCAGAATGTTTCCGAGGTATTCGTTGGGCGGCATGTTTTTCGTCGATTCGCCGTGCACCAGCATGGATATGAGATCGCTCCCGGGCTCGGTTTGAGCGAGGCGCTGTTTCCAGACCGCGTCGAAATACTCCCAGCATTTCCACAGTTCCTGAATGCCTTCTTCCGGCGTTTCGAAGAAGTCGGGGTCGCTGATGCGCTCCACGGTGTCGGACCAGTGAATGAGCAGGTGGCGGTCTTCCTGGGGGATATCGAACAGGGTCGCCAGCATCTGGCCGGTGAGTTCCACCGACACCTCACGTACCCAGTTGAACTCCTCGTTGATGGGCAGGTCGTCGAGGATCTTTCCAGCGCGCTCGCGGATCACGTCCGCAAAGCCGGCCAGATGACGGGCGCCGAACATGGGCGCGACCACTTTGCGTTGCTCGTCGTGCTTGGGCGGGTCCTGCATGATGAACATCGGTAACGAAAAGGCCGGATCCGGATCAGGATCCGCTTGCCCGCCAAGTCGTACTCCACCGTTGCGGATGTCGGACGAGAAAATCTTTTCGTGGGTATCGACGTACTTGATGTCGTCGAACTTGGTCACCGACCAGTACGGGCCGAACTGGCTTTCTGCGCAGTAGTGCACCGGATCTTCAGCGCGAAGACGCTCGAAGTAGGGCAGCATCCGGTTCGCTTCGAACAGGAGCGGGTGCGCGGGGTTGAGTTTGTCCAGGGGGATGGTCAGGGGATCCTGGTCGACGTCGATCGCCCATTCGGCCACCATCTCCCGGTTGGTTTTTTGCATGTATTCCTGCTGGGAAAGCTGCGAGCTGTTTGAGTCAGTGCTGTCAGACATTTTGATTCTCTCTTTCGCTCATAAGGGGTGACTGGTTGAAATCGATCCAGCCGGATTCGATGCCGGCGCTGTAGCCGCCGTCGACGGGAATGTCTACGCCGTTCAGCCACCCGCATGCTGCGGTGCACAGCAGATCGATGACCTCGGCGATATCGTCGGGCGTGGCTGATCGTCCGGCCTGATCGATCATCCAGTCGCTCTGGGGTTTGCTCATCAATGCCTCGAACTCCGGATACAAGGGCGTGTCGATCACCCCGGGGCTGACGCAGTTGATACGCAAGCCCTGGGCTAAAGCGGTCTGCGCGGTGCGCAGCGTGTAGGCGCTGACACAGCGTTTCGAGAACGTGTACGGATCCCGTGCCAGATATTCGCGGTTGGCTTCGCACCACGCCAGCCCGTCGGCCATGGAGCCGGTCTCGAGCAGCGGCATGATTCTTTGGTACTTTGCCTGCCAGTCGCGGCCGGCGATCGACGACACGCTCACCACCGCGCCGCCGTCGGTCAGCCGTTGTAGCAGAGCTTCGCTCAGATGCCGCAACCCGAGGAAGTTTACCGCCACAACCGTATCGGGCAGTGTCGAGCGGGCAATTCCGGCGATGTTGGCCAGGGCATCAATGTTTGCAGGAAGCGCGTTGAGCGCGCTGTCGATGGAAGCCTGACGGGACAAATCGCAGTCGAGGTGATGGGCGCGGTTTTCGCCGTCGATGGGGGTCTGCACATCCAGATTCCACACGTCATGGCCCGCTGCCACAAGGCGCGCGACAAGTGCGCCACCAACCCCCGAGGAGCCTCCGGTCACCACGATGGTCTGCATTGGGCGCCTCCTTACTCTGTTTGCAAGTCCGGCCGAACACTCTATCACGTGGCAATCGTGGATCGGTTTTTTCGAATCGTGTTGTCAGCCGTGGAGACTTCACGCATGATTTTCTGATTGCCGCTCATTGCCGGGAAACGATGATTGTATGGGGTGCTTCGTGAACGGCAGGAACTTTGCTTTGGTGGTCCTACTCGCCGTTGTCGGGGCGTGTGAAACATCACCGCTCGGGCGCAACCAGCTCATCCTGTATCCGGAATCAGAGATGCAGCAGATGGGTGTCGCTGCATATCAGGAGATGCAACGGGAGATTCCGCGTGAAACGGCTTCGGCGGTAACCGGCTATGTGCAATGCGTCGTCGATCACATCGTTCGCGCGATACCGCAGGAAAACACGGCTGATTGGGAGATAACCGTGTTCGCAGACGATCAGCCCAATGCCTTTGCGCTGCCCGGCGGCAAGATTGGTGTATACACCGGCATGCTCGAGGTCGCGCAAAACCAGCATCAGCTGGCCACCGTGATTGCCCATGAGGTCGCCCACGTGATCGCCAGACATTCCAACGAACGGGTGTCCGCCAACCTTGCGACTCAGACCGGCCTGCAGGTAGTAAAGGTTGCTGCGGGTGGAAACTCGCCCGCGCGCCAGGAGTTGTTTGCTTTGCTCGGGGTGGGTGCCCAGGTGGGCGTGCTGCTTCCCTTCGGCCGTGCTCAGGAATCCGAGGCCGACCTGGTTGGCCTGGACTACATGGCTCGGGGCGGGTTCGACCCCCGCGAGAGTGTCCGGCTGTGGGAAAACATGGCAGCGGTTGGCGGCGCCAGACCGCCGGAGTTTCTTTCCACCCACCCCTCCGGTGATCGCCGCATGCGCGATTTGAACGCCCGCATGCGCGATGCGATGGCGCGCTCCCTGCAGGCGCGATCGTCCGGGCGTAATCCGGACTGCAGATGATCGCCGTGTGATCGTCGTTGGCGCAGGCATCGTCGGAGCGTCGATCGCCTACCATCTTGCTCGTCGCGGCGTATCCGTCACGGTGATCGATCGGGATACGCCGGCTGGCGGTGCGAGCGGCAAAAGCTTTGCGTGGATCAACGCGTCCTACCCCAAACAGCCGTTCAGCTACCATCTGCTCAGTCGGCTCGGAGCGCTGGCCTATCGGCGCCTGCAGACCGAGCTGGATCTGGACGTGCGCTGGGGTGGGTCTATCCAATGGGCCGACCGGCCCGAGCAACAGGCTTTGCTGCGCGAAGGTGTCGAACGACAGCAGAGCTATGGCATGCCGGTGCAGATGATCCCGATGGATGCTGCCAGGGTTCTCGAACCCAACGTGGATTTTAGCGCCGCCGCCGAGGTTGCATACTCCGAGCTGGACGCCGCCATTGATGCCCGGAGTGCGGTTCGGGTATTGCTGGCCGCGGCGGAACGACACGGCGCCAGACTCTTGTTTTCGTGCGAGCTGACCGGGATCAAGGTCCGTTCGGGTCGGCTTTCCGGCATCGAAACCAGCCGTGGCAACATGGCCGCGGAGCGGTTGATTCTTGCAGCCGGAGCAGCCACGCACGAGCTGGCTGCTATTGTTGGTGTCGAATTCGCGCAAGCGCCTACGGCAGGCATCATCGTCACTACTGAGCCCATTTCGCCCCTCCTCACAACCGTGGTAGTTGCGCCCGGCGTTTATCTACGGCAACAGCGCGATGGCCGGGTGGTGTTGGGCGAGCCGAGTGGCCCGGTGCGGCCCTTGGTGTCGGAGGCCAGGAGCCACGGCGAACGCATCAAGGCCACTGCCCAGCGATACCTGCCTGGTCTGTCCGGCGTGGAAATAGAAACTGTGACCATCGGCTTGCGGCCAATGCCGCTGGACGGAAAGCCCATCGTTGGGGCGCCTGACGCCTTTCCTGATATTTATCTGGCCGTGATGCACAGCGGCGTTTCTCTG
>JAYGEV010000514.1:0-4040 GCA_046582225.1 Pseudomonadales bacterium | reverse complement strand
CGCGACAAATAAACTCACTGGAATGAGGACTTCCTGAGCAATAATCGATTTCAGCACGGTCAACTGCAGGACCTCCGAGGTCCGCAATAGGCCGTCGGCAGCTTTATCCAGGAAACGCGTCATGCTGTAGGTGGTAAAGATGGCGGTTAGCACGCCGCCAACAGCCACAAACGGCAACAGGAATTCACGAATGAGATATCTATTGATGATCAGGTGTCTAATCCTCCGGAAGCAGGCCTACAGTCAACGTCACGCGATGATCCTGATACCATTAAGGTTCGATTACCATGTTGAAAATTGTCATGCCAAACACCCACGTCGAACCGAGGAAGCCCATCGCCCCTGTTTGTTTGGCTTTCTGTTTGACTCTTTGGTTGAGTGTCTATGCAGGCCTGCAGTCCATGCAGGCTTACGCCGTTGAGTTACCTACGCTGGATGAGCAAGATACAATAGTTGTAACTGCCGACCAAGCGTGGGAGTCCGATGACGGCGAGGTGCTGAACTTCGAAGGCAACTTCGAACTCACCGCGCCCGACTACTACCTGCTCTCGGACACTGCGGAGATTCACGGCCCCGTGGAAGACCCGGATCGAATCGTCGCGACCGGCAACCCGGTGACGTTCTGGGTTCGCGATGCAGATGATGACGGCCTTACCCACGGGCAGGGCGACCGCGTCGAATATGAACGCAAACGCAATCTGTTGAGACTATCGGGCAACGCTGTCCTGCGCGACAAGAACACTGTCATGCGCAGTTCGCTCCTGGAGTACGACACCGAAACCAAACGCCTGATAAGTACCGGCAACGACGGTGTCGAGATAGTCACCCAGCAAAATCGCGACTAACAAAGCCAAGCGCAATTAGCGCCAGGCTTTCTGTAACTCCGCGACGAGTTCTACCTGAGCTTGCCCATCGAACTCTACGAACTCGGCCAGTGCGGGCGCGGCCGGCCAGCCGTGATCAACCACCTGTTTGCCCGAGAAGCTGCACGGGCTGTCATAGCGTGGGATGACATGGTAGTGAACGTCGGGATCAACCATCATCAACATCAGATAGTTCATTTTCTGGTAGCCGTAAAGCTCTCTCAGCGTCGATTCGATGGCCGCTATCACTTCGTGCAACTCGGTGAACGCAGCCGTGCTGACATCAGAAAACCGCGTAACCGACTCTTTGCAGACCAGAACGAGTGAACCCAGAGTTACCTGCTGGGGACGCACGAGCACGAGCCAGTGCTGGTATTCCTTGATGACGGTATTTGGATAACCGAACTTTTCGGCGGTGGCGTTCATATCAGTCTACCGCGGCCAGATTGGCGGGACCGCGCCAGGAAGTCACAACGGTTGCAGCGTTATCCAGGTCGGCACGATCATCCACTTCGCACCACGACAGCGGATGGATGTCGCACACGTTTACATGCCCGGCCCTGGCAAGATCATCGATTGCCGACAGGTACCACAGCTTCAAACCCTGATCGGTACGCATCAGCGCCTCAATCTCATCCACGAACAGGCGCGGTCCGGATTCGCGAAATGCCATCATGCCGATGGATTCGCCGGTCACCAGTTCGCTTTCCAAACGCTTGCTCACGCGTTGCAGTCGACCATCCCTGACCGCCACCTTCATGTCGTCATCGTCATAGTTGTCTTTGCGGTCGGTAACCAGGGTGATGGGTGCATCAATCGGCGTGGCAAGCAGCTTCTGCAGGACTGCCGCCTCGAACAGGGTATCGCCATTGAGAATGATGAACGGTTCTTTCATCTCGTGCCGCGCAACCCAGCAGGTGCCCAGATTGTCGCTGGCATCGTAGAACGGATTGTGCAGGGTTCGCACCGGCAGCCCGGTGAAACCGGCGACCAGTTCGTCTACCACATCAGCGTGAAAGCCGCTGACGACCACAACCTCTTCGACATCGCACCGCGCGATCTCCCCAAGCTGCCAATCGAGCAGGCTGCGACCCGCAATATCAACGCCGCACTTTGGCTTGCCTGCAGTCAACGGCAACAGCCGCCGCCCTTGTCCAGCACTCAATATAATGATCTTCACAGAGGCAAAGGTCCTCGAACCAGATCGGGAAAACGCGAAGGGTCGGGGTTTTCGACCCTTAGGTCAAGGGGGATCAGAGCGAACGGAGGCACCATCAAAGCCCTTTGCCAAGCACGGCGTGCAGGTGATCACCAAGCCTGCGCGCCAGCGCCAGGATGGTAAGCGTGGGATTCGCCCAACCCGCGGTAGCGAACACCGAGCTACCGGCAATGTAGAGATTGGCATAACCATGCACGCGGCAGTCCGAATCCACGACGCCAGTACGGGGATCCGCGCTCATGCGCGTCGCCCCCATGTGGTGGTAGCCACCGATATGATGGTTACCCACGGTGGGATCCACGGGCCAGGCGTCGCCCGACTCGTTGAGCCAGTCGCTCGCGCGCACCGCTCCAATTCCCAGCCGCGTAAGCTCATCGTCGAGCATTCGCACCATGGTGCGTACCGTGTGCTTGTCTATGGCCGATAGCTGCCAGTGCAGGTCGGCCTTGGGCATGCCCAGCACATCACGTTGCTGAGACAGAACCACACGGCTGTCAGGATTTGGCGCCTGCTCGCCACGGATCATGAAGTACACGCCGGTGTATCCCAGCCTGCTCCGAACCCATTCAACCGGCATCCGCAAGGCCCGTTGTGCCGCGCTCCTGGACACCCGATAGAATTGCCACAGACCACGACCACGGCGGGTGGGCGCCATACCGTGTTTCAGGCTCTGATAGATCTGACGGGTCCAGGGTACGCCGCGCCCGGGGTCGCGTTGCAGCTTGATCGTCATGGCCGTGTTGAGAATGCCCTCGCGCTGCTGGGCAGCTTCGGAAGCCAGGATCACCGGCGCGATATCGGGTTTACCCGAACGGAAGCGTTTACGAAATGCAGCCCAGAGCGCGAATGCGCCCGATCCAGAGAGGCGGCCTGCGCGTCCTTGGGGATGCTCCATGAAATAGCGCCCTACCTGGTCGTGCGCATTACCGATCCCATGATGTTCAACATCATCACACGCGAGCAACAGGCGCGCGTTCTCAATGCCGCCACAGGCAAGAACATAATGACGCCCGGTAACGCGAGCGCGCACGCCTTGCAGACTCTGAACCTGCACATGGTCGATGCTTGCAGCGTTCGCGGCAGCTTGAATGCGCGTCACGTTGGCGTGCAACAGCACCTGCACGTTGTCATCGCCCACCACATCCTCGCAGCGCCGAACGCTGAATCGCTCCTTGAGATCGTCAAACCGCCAGAACCGCGTTGTGAGGGTCTCTGGCGCGAAAGCGGGCGGGGTTTCACGCAGTTCGTCCCACATCTCAGGGCCATAGCAGACCTCTTCGAGACCAAGGTCTTCATGAACCCGCCCAAGGTAGGGCGCCAGCTCGGCGCAATCGATCGGCCAGCCGCTGTGAGCGACCCAGCTTCGAGCGGAGAAATCCAACGGATCGAGCAACGCACAGCGGCCACCCCAGATGTTGGTCGTGCCGCCAAAAAATCGCAGGCGCGCATCTTCCAGGTCGTAGTAGGTCATGCCCAGATTCTGCCCGTCGTACAGGCTCTGGGTGTCGCGCTCGTAGTCGAGGCCACCGCCTTCAAGCAGGCACACCGAGACGCCCTTTCGCGACAGTTGCCGGGCCAGTGCGACACCGGCTGCTCCCGCGCCAACGATGCACACATCAGTCGACAGGTGCTGATCCTGGGGCAGTTCGTTTAGATCGGTGATCAAGGCTGGCGAATACCCTTGTTCCAGGCCGCAACGTTCTTCAAAGGATCCTGCACGTACGCGCTGCTGCGGATCAGCATGATGAGCGTTTTGTTGAACCAGCTTCCGATCCGGTCCGAGGGCCGGTCCACGTCGACGAACAGCACCACCCGAACCTCATCTGTGTCGTTGCGTACTTCATGTTCGTAGGTGTCATCAAACATCAGGCATTTTCCCTGTTGCCAGTGTCGGCGCTGGCCATTCACCGTGATGTGGCAGCGGTTCTCACTGGGGATGTCGAGCGCCAGATGCAATC
>JAYGEV010000495.1:0-5390 GCA_046582225.1 Pseudomonadales bacterium | reverse complement strand
ATGGAGACAAACCCTGATGAGCACACGACCCAAACGCGCCAGGCGCTGCCAGTTGTCGGTTCCCGGCAGTTCGGAAAAGATGATGATCAAGGCAGCGGCTCTGGATCTGGACCACGTATTTCTCGACCTGGAGGATGCCGTGGCCCCCAGCGCCAAACCAGACGCCCGCGGTATGATCGTCGACGCGATCAACGATCTGGATTGGAAACCGCGAACGCTCTGCGTTCGCATCAACGATGTCGAGACCGAATGGTGTCACGATGACATCATTGAAATCGTCACGGGTGCAGGCGCGAAGATCGATACGATCATGCTCACCAAAGCCAAGAGCGTGGCCGACGTCAGATTCGTACATCTGATGCTCAATCAGCTGGAGCAGAAACTGGGACTGCAGCGGCGCATCGGTATTGAGTGTCTGATCGAAGAAGTCGAAGGCATGATGCATGTTGAAGACATTGCGGCGTGCTCAGATCGCCTGGAATGCCTGATTTTTGGCATGGGCGACTACTCGGCAAGCCAGCAGATGCAACTCGGTCACATCGGCGAATCAGGTGCGTATCCGCCGGACGTGTGGCACTACCCTCGCTACAAGATGACCATCGCCTGCCATGCCAACGGCATCGACCCGGTCGATGGTCCTTATGCAAACTTCAGAAACCCGGAGGCTTACACCCGGGAGGCCGAGCGCGCCTTTGTACTGGGAATGGTCGGCAAATGGGCCATCCATCCAAGCCAGATCGAAAGCGCGAACGCTGTGTTCACCCCCGATCAGGATGCGCTGGCCAATGCGCGCAAGCAGAAGGCCGCCTACCAAGAAGCTCTGTCCCAGGGGCTTGGCGCAATCAACGTGGACGGGGTGATGGTCGATGCGGCGAGCATACGAATTGTGCAGAACCTGATGGACCGCGCCGACCTGATAGGAATCTGATCCAATGACGCAAAATTACCTCACTGACGAGCGGCGCATGATCCAGGAGGTGGCGCGCGACTTTACCAGACGCGAAGTACTGCCCGTCGCCAACGAACTGGACCCGATTCAGGGCGAGATCCCGATGGATCTGCGTAACAAAATGGGCGAGATGGGCTACTTCGGCGTCCGCATGCCCGAGGAGCACGGCGGGCTGGGGCTCGGCGTGTTCGAATACTGCCTGATCGCCGAAGAATTGGCGCGTGGCTGGATGAGCGTGGCCAGCATCATCGCTCGGGCGGCTTCACTGATGAACGTCGGCGGCTGGCCGCTGGAAAAACGCGAGGAACTCACAGCAAAGGCAGCGCGCGGCGAATACCTCGCAGCGATCTCGCTCTCCGAACCAGACGTCGGCTCGAACCTCACCGCAGTCAGCTGCCGCGCAGTGCTCGATGGCGACGAGTGGGTGATCACCGGCAACAAATACTGGTGCACGTTTGCCGACGGGGCGGATTACATCCAGCTGCTCGCACGGGTGGAAGCACCCGCGGATTCCCCACACTCAGGGCTGAAAAACTTCATCATCGAAAAGCCCAGGGGCGAACTGCCCCAGGGATGCTCAGGCTCGCCGATTCCGAAGATCGGATATTTCGGCTGGAAGACCTGGGAACTGGCGTTCGATGGCTGCCGCATACCTCATACCAATATCGTCACCGGTGGCGGTGGCGGTGGCGATGGCTTCAAGGACACGATGCACTTTCTCAACGCCGCCCGGGCACACACAGCCGCCCGATCAATTGGTCTCGCGCGCGGCGCGCTGGAGGATGCCATCGAGTACTCCCACGAGCGCGTTCAGTTTGGCGTACCGATCGCGGATTTCCAGGAAACGCGGTTCAAGATCGCCCGTATGGCGAGCGAGATCGAAGCCGCTCGACAGCTGATGTATCACACCGCCGCGCTGCTCGACAGCGGCGAGCAGGCTGAGAAAGAAGCCGCCATGGTGAAGTGGTACGCCAGCGAAATGGCCGAGCGTGTTACCTCTGATGCACTCCAGATTTTCGGTGGAGCGGGATATACCAAACTGCATGCAGTGGAACGCCACTGGCGCGACGCACGCCTTACCAAGATCTTTGAGGGCACCAGCGAAATTCAGCTCAGGATCATCTCGGACCGCCTGCTTGGCAAACCGAGCCACCGAGCCACCGGCTGACAGACACGCATACGCAAATTCGCGGTCTGGCGGGATCGCGAAGGCGCTGTTTGATATCGCGCGAACGCCCTGCGAAACTAACCCTACGCAGAGCCATAACGGTTGGAGGTTGGCAGCATGGTTGACGGGTCGTTGGATGTAGACGTTTCCGAGCTGCCGCAAACGTTCGGCGAGCTCAAATCCTCCGGCTACCAGCTCCTGCCGGTCAAAGCCGAGATCCGCAGGAACGTCATCGCCAAACTGCGCAGCCGCGAAACGTTGTTCCCGGGAATCATGGGCTTCGACGATACCGTGATACCCCAGCTCACCAATGCCATCCTCGGAAGCCAGGACATCATCCTGCTGGGCGAGCGCGGCCAGGCAAAATCAAGAATTGTGAGAAGCCTGATCAATCTGCTCGACGAATGGACGCCGGTGCTGCTCGGGACCGAGATTCCCGAAAATCCCTTTCAACCCATCACCGCCCAGGGCAAACCGATCGTTGAAGAACAGGGCGATTCGGCTCCCATTAAGTGGCTGCACCGCGCTGACCGCTACGCTGAGAAGCTGGCAACGCCGGACATCACCATCGCCGACCTCATCGGCGAGGTGGATCCTATCAAGGTCGCCGAAGGCCGCTATCTGTCCGACGAACTGACGCTCCACTACGGGCTCGTCCCACGCGTTAACCGGGGCATCTTCGCGATCAACGAACTGCCGGATCTTTCCGAGCGGATCCAGGTAGGCCTGCTGAACCTGCTCGAAGAGCGGGATATTCAGATTCGCGGCCACAAGATACGCCTGCCTCTGGATGTGCTGGTGATCGCCACGGCCAATCCGGAGGACTACACCAACCGCGGACGGATCATCACGCCGTTAAAGGACCGCTACGGCGCTCAGATCCGCACGCACTATCCTGACGACATCGACCAGGAAGTGGCCATCATGGAGCAGGAGGCTTCGATCGCCGATATGGGCGATTACCGGGTCGAGGTGCTTTCGTTCATGAAGGAAGTGATCGCTGAAATCACCCACCAGGCGCGTCGCTCTCCGGACATCAACCAGCGCTCGGGCGTGTCCGTGCGAACCTCCATTGCGGACTACGAGGCGCTGGTCGCAAACGCCTTCCGCCGGGCTCTGCGCCTGGACGAGACCGAGGTGGTGCCACGCATATCCGATCTCGCGTTCGTGCTGCCTTCGTTTCAGGGCAAGGTCGAGTTCGAGGCCATGGAGGAGGGCCAGGAAGACAAAATTACTCAGCGCATCTTTCAAGGCGCGATGAAATCCGTTTTCGATCGCTACTACGACGTAAATGATCTCGAATCCATTGCCATGGCGTTCAACGACGGGCTCACGGTAAACGTCGGTGAGGGCGTCGCCGCGGGCGACTACACCGCCATTGGCGAGCAGATCCCCGGCCTGATGGATGTATTTCCCGACCGCAACGGGGTAAGCGACGGTGTCCGAGCGGCTACCATCGAGTTCATCCTGGAAGGCCTGCATCTGCACAAGCTGCTGAACAAATCCGATAATCGCGGAGCAACCACTTATAGCGGTTGAGAGACCGGCACTACCGATAGGAAAAGTTGAAACTCTGATGCGCCACCTGCCAACAAATCACCGGTTCTCCCGATGGGACGGCACCCAGAAGCTGCCCCTGGACCCCGACGAGATCATGGCTGCCCTGGCAGATGATCTGATCGAGTACGGCGATCTGCGCTGGGCAATGCGAGGGCTGATGTCCAAGGGCATGCAGATCCCCCAGGGCGGTTACCTGCAGGGTCTGCGCGACATGCTCAAGGAATTGCGGGAGCGCCGGCGAGCGCGCCTCGAACGGTTCGACCTGTCGAGCATCTTCGAGGACTTGCGCGAGCGGCTCGACGAGATTCTTCAAATGGAGCGCTCGCGAATCGATGAATGGCTGGAGGCGGACGATTCGCAGGACACCGAAGGCGGCTCCGAAAATGCTTCTGCCGACGCGTCCGGGGATTTTTCCGGCGACGTGTTGAAAAATATCGCCGCGCGAAATCGAGATGAGCTCGATCAGCTGCCCGAGGATCTTGCCGGCCAGATAAAAGCTCTGGAGTCCTACGAGTTTCTGAATCCCGACGCGCAACGCAAATTCCTGGAGCTCCTCAACGAGCTGCGCCGCGCGATGACCAACACGTTCTTTAACGACATCGAGAACATGGTTAACAATCTTTCCGACGGCGACGTCGAGCGCATGAAAGACATGATCAAAGCGCTGAACGACATGCTGGTCAAAAAGATCGCGGGAGAAGATCCGGGCTTCGATGAGTTCATGAACGAGTTCGGCGATATGTTCGGCGACGATCCGCCAAAAACCTTAGACGAGCTTCTCGAGCGGATGCGACAACAGATGGCCGCTGCCCAGTCGTTGCTGAACTCCATGTCGGCCGAACAGCAGCAGCAGTTGCAATCACTGCTCTCCGGCCGGTTTGGCGATGCGGAGCTTAATGCCGAGCTTGCAAAGCTGGCAAAAGAGATGGACTTCCTCAATCCAGAGGGCAGCCGCTACCGGTTCGGTGGCGACGAACGGCTGGACCTCGAAGCTGCGATGCAGCTTATGAATGAAATGCAGGACCTCGACGATCTGATCGGACAGGTCCAGGATGCCGAGCGCGGTGGAGACGTCGACCGTATCGACACCGATCTGCTGCGTGATCTGATGGGTGAAGACGCCGTCGACAATCTCGATCAGCTCAACGAGCTGCAGAAAGCTCTCGAAGAAGCCGGCTACATACGCTCAACCGATGACAACCGTTGGGAACTCACCCCGCGCGGTTCGCGCATGATCGGTCAAAAAGCGCTGGGGGAAATATACGACCGCCTGAAACGCCAGAGCCTGGGTAACCACGCCGTTCCGGAAGAAGGCCGATTTGGCGAGCGCCTGGAGCAGACTAAGCCCTACGAATTCGGCGACCCCTTTCACCTGCACATGTCGCGAACCATTCGCAATGCCATCGATCGCAATGGTCCCAGCACGCCGGTGCGCCTGCAGCCGGATGATTTCGAGATCTACCGAAGCGAGATGATCACCTCGACGGCAACCGCAATGCTGGTGGATCTTTCCTGGTCGATGGCGCTGCGTGGCTCATTTCAGGCGGCCAAAAAAGTGGCGCTCGCGCTGCACAACCTGATCACCTCTCAGTACCCGAAAGACAGCTTTTACATCATCGGCTTTGCGGCTTATGCCAAAGAGCTCAAAGCCAAAGACCTGCCGTACCTGCAGTGGGACGAGCACGTTCTGGGCACCAACATGCAACACGCCCT
>JAYGEV010000264.1:0-3083 GCA_046582225.1 Pseudomonadales bacterium | reverse complement strand
GTTTTGTCACACATAGTCTAACTTGAACTTAGAAACCTCTGTTTTGAATTCCCTGTTTAACCTCTCCTCTCGGATATTCTTCTTTTTCATGATGGAATGGACATGGGAATTAGAAAAAACCTTCCCTCTCAACGTCAATATCCCTTCCTCATTCAAGATGTCCGATATTCTCTTGTACCCTAATCCTTGTTCTCTCAATTTAGAGATTTTTTTGTGGAGAAAGAACTGGTAGTCTGAGTAGGGGGTTGTCATTAAGACGTTGGTTTGGACTGAGACAGAAAAGTGAAGAAAACCCTGGACGTCGTCTGACCCACATGTTGAACCCAGTCGATTACCGTGGAGTGATCCTGGCCCGGTAGTCAGGTGTTTCCCGGTTTTCTCGGAAACCGTCAACTCAGATCACCCTCTCGGCAACCAGCATTGGACGTCACTCACATTCTGCAGGACCTCAATAAAGCGCAGCGCGAAGCGGTGACTGCACCGCTGGGCAACGCGCTGGTGGTCGCTGGTGCCGGTAGCGGCAAGACCCGCGTGCTGGTGCACCGCATTGCCTGGCTCGTGGAGGCTGAACAGGTTTCTCCTTACGGCATTCTGGCGGTGACGTTCACCAATAAGGCGGCGGCTGAAATGCGCGCCCGCATCGAAACACTGCTCGACCTTTCTGTACGCACCATGTGGGTAGGAACGTTTCATGGAATCGCTCACCGCCTGCTGCGAATGCACTGGCAGGAAGCTCGTTTGCCACAGAATTTTCAGATCCTGGATGCAGACGACCAGCTGCGGCTGGTAAAACGAGTGATGCGGGCGATGAATCTCGATGAGCAAAAGTGGCCCGCTCGTCAGGCAACCTGGTTCATCAATGCCCAAAAGGACGAAGGCCGACGGGCCAAGGACGTAGCCGCCGGAGACGACCTGTTTCAGATTACGCACAAGAAAGTCTATGCGGAGTATGAGGCGCTCTGCGACGCGGGCGGGCTGGTGGATTTCGCGGAGTTGTTGTTGCGCAGCCATGAGTTGTGGCTGACGCGCGCCGATCTGCTGGATCACTATCAGGGGCGTTTGCGGAACATCCTGGTGGACGAGTTTCAGGACACCAACACCATTCAGTACGCCTGGTTGCGGGTGCTGGCAGGCAAGAATGCCAACGTGATGGCGGTGGGTGATGACGATCAGTCGATCTATGGCTGGCGCGGCGCAAAGATCGAGAACATCCATCGCTACAGCCAGGACTTCCACAACGTTTTGACCATCCGCCTCGAGCAGAATTATCGCTCCACTGCCAACATTCTCAAGGCCGCTAACGCGCTGATCGCGCACAACAGCGATCGCATTGGCAAAGAGCTGTGGACTGATGGGCCAGACGGTGATCCGATACGGGCGTACTCGGCGTACAACGACCTGGACGAGGCACGGTTTATTACCGAGCGCACCGAAGAATGGATCAGCGATGGTGGAAGCCCGAACGAAGTGGCCATCCTCTATCGCTCCAACGCTCAATCGCGGGTGCTCGAAGAGTCGATGTTGCGCGCGCAGATCCCCTACCGGATATATGGCGGCCAGCGGTTCTTCGAACGCGCGGAAATCAAGAATGCGTTGGCGTACATGCGCTTGCTGCACGAACGTCACTCGGATCCCGCATTTGAGCGCGCGGTAAATACCCCCAACCGTGGTATCGGTGAGAAAACCGTTGAGGCGATTCGTGCCGAGGCCCGGCGCAGGTCGGTGTCGATGTGGCAGGCCTGCAAGGAGGCGATCGCCGAGAACACTTTTGCCGGGCGCACTGCAGCCAAGGTGACCAATTTCCTGACGCTCATCGACGACCTGCATGAGGGCAGCGCGAAGATGTCGCTTCACGAGTTGGCCGATCACTGTATCGACGCCAGCGGGCTGATGGAGTTTCACAGCGCCGAACGTGGTGAGCGCGGGCTTGCGCGCAAAGAAAATCTCGAGGAGCTGGTGACCGCGTGTCGTCAGTTTACCGGCGAGTCGGTGTTTCCGTTCTCTGCATCCGAAGCAGCCGATGCGCGGAGCGAGTCGCTGCTTGAACAGTTTCTGGATCAGGTCGCGCTGGACTCAGGCGAGCGCCAGTCGGAGTCCGGGCCCGCAGTACAGATGATGACGCTGCACTCGGCCAAAGGGCTGGAGTTTCCGCTGGTCTTTCTCGGCGGCATGGAAGAGGGATTATTTCCGCACCGCAGGTCTGCCGAAGAACCTGGGCGTATTGAAGAGGAACGTCGGCTTTGTTATGTGGGCATAACCCGGGCGATGCGTACGCTCTACCTGACGCATGCCGAGTCCCGGCGCCTGCACGGCACCGACAGCTACAACCCCCCGTCGCGCTTTCTGCTCGAGATTCCCAATGAACTGCTCCATGAAGTGCGGTTGGGGGGCTCGGTGCAGCGACGGTACGGTGGGCGCGCGCGCAGCAGCCCAGGTTTGGCAGTAGAGTCTGACGGTGGATTGCGCGTGGGTCAGCGGGTGCTGCATGCCAAGTTTGGTGAAGGCGTGGTGCTTCAGGCGGAGGGTGCCGGGGATCGCGCCCGCATACAGGTCAACTTTTCCAACGTGGGATCCAAGTGGTTGATGTTGGGTTATGCAAACCTCGAGGAGTTGGATTGAACGGGACAGCGGGCAGGGTAATCGGCGAATGATGAGCGCTCGATTCATTGGGCGAGCAGCGCTCGTGTGTGTCAGCGTGTTGGCGATGTCGAGCTGCCAGCGCGAAGATGTGCCCGCTGCGTCGGCGGCGGCGGTCGCCGATAAGGTATTTCGCTGGAAGTTGATTACCACCTGGCCCAAGAATCTGCCCGCTTTGGGGACTGCGCCAGAGCGTATGGCCGGTGACCTGAGGGTCATGAGCAACGGGCGCCTGGACATTACGGTGTACGGAGCCCGAGAGCTGGTTGGTGCGTTCGAGGTGTTCGATGCGGTGTCCCAGGGTACCGCTCAAATGGGCCACGGAGCGGCCTATTACTGGCGTGGCAAGATTCCCGTAGCAGTGATGTTCTCCACTGTTCCGTTCGGCATGACTGCCCAGGAAATGAACGGCTGGTTACGTTACGGCGGCGGCGCGGAGTTGTGGG
>JAYGEV010000435.1:0-2985 GCA_046582225.1 Pseudomonadales bacterium | reverse complement strand
GCCTGGACCCAGCTTTCGGCCTCTTCGGGATCGATGAACGAGAATGTCAGCGCGCCGAGGCCCTCGTTGGCCGCATTGATGATGGTCTCGCGCCGTGAGCAAGCCACCCATAGAGGCATGTGCGGCTTCTGTTTGGGTTTGGGCAGCACGTTGCGCGGCGGCATCTGGATCCAGTTGCCGTCCACGCCGGTAAACGGATCCTCGGTCAGGCATCGAACCACGGTTTCGAGCCCTTCGCGCCACTGATCACGCTTGTCTTCCACCGGAATGTTAAAGCCGCCAAGCTCGAGGCTGGTGGCGGCCTCGCCGGAGCCGAATTCCACCCGGCCGCCGGAAATGAGATCGAGCGTAGCCAGCCGTTCCGCGGTGCGTGCCGGATGGTTGAACAACGGCGAGGTCTGGATGATTCCATGGCCGAGACGGATGTTCTTGGTGCGCTGGCTGGCGGCGGCCAAAAATACTTCGGGGGCGCTGGAATGGCTGTACTCTTCCAAGAAGTGATGCTCCACCTCCCAGACAAAGTCGAAGCCGGCCTTGTCAGCGAGCTCCACCTGGTCGAGGGCATCGTTGAGCAGTTTTTCTTCTGCGTCGTCGTCCCACGGTCTGGGCAGCTGATGCTCGTAAAAAATTCCAAACTTCATTGCGTGGCCCCATTGTTCATTTTGTTATTCCTGCCACGATAGTGGATCACGGCTGAGACTCAACCACTTCCACCATGATGCCGAGATTAGCCGAGGTATCCATGTACGCGAATCGGGTGCCCTGATAGGTCCCGCCAAATGCCAGTGGACAGCCGAGCGACTCGTAGCGCGCGACTTCTGCGTCGTACTCGCTGGTGTGAATCGCGACATGGTGCAGCCCTTGTGTGCCTGGCGCGAACAGATCGCGATAGCAGGATGCCACATCGTTGTGCTGCTCGATCAGCTCGATCTGAATGTCGCCTGATTCGGCCAGCGCCACGGAAATGTCGACTGCGGTTGGCGAGCCGCGATAACAGCCGCCCTCGATGGCAACGTGATCAATGGTTCGGAACGGCCCGACTCCAAGCGTATCGGCCCATTTCGCCATGGCCGCTTGCAGATCAACGACCACGTAACCCATCTGGGTTATGCTTTGATTGTCTGGCATAGTCATCGTCAACCCCGTGGCCCTGCCTGGCTTAGAAACAATAAGAATAACCCCGCTGGGACCCGGATCTCCATGGATAACTCGTGACGAGTCAGACTCCCGCATCCGAGGACAGCGCGCCGTGGCCGCGCCAGGGTTATTCCTGGTACGTGGTAACGATTCTGTTCGTTTGCTCGGTGTTTTCGTTTCTGGACCGTCAGGTGATCGCGCTGATGGTCGACGACATCAAACTCGATCTGGGGTTGAACGATTTTGAGATCGGTCTGTTGCAGGGTCCACCTTTTGGCATCTTCTATGCGTTGATGTCGATCCCGATCGCCCTAGCCGCAGACCGCTACAGCCGCCGCAACATCATCATTGCCGGGGTCACGTTCTGGAGTTTCGCCACTGCGGCCTGTGGGCTTGCGGGTAATTTCTGGCATCTGTTCCTGGCCCGGATTGGTGTTGGCAGCGGCGAAGCGAGCCTGTCACCCAGCGCGTATTCGATGATCAGCGACTATTTCCGGCGCGATCTTCTACCGGTAGCGATGAGCATCTTTACAATGGGCAACCTCATGGGCGTGGGATTGGCAATGATCATTGGCGGTGCAGTGATCGGCTATGCCAAGTCCCTGGATGAAATCGTGATCTGGGGCTTGGGGAACGTTGCCCCATGGCAATTTTCGTTCATCGTGATCGGCTTACCGGGTCTGTTGCTGGCGGTGCTCATCCTGACGATCCGCGAGCCGCTCAGGCGTGGCGTGCAACCGGGTTCCGACGCTACTACGTTGCGTGCGTTCGGGCGTTTCATCTCATTGCACTGGCGCATGTTCGCCACCTTGTTTGGCAGCTTCACGATGCTGGTGCTGGTGGCCTACGCCAATTTCGCCTGGGCACCGACCTATTTCATTCGAACGTTCGGCTGGAGCGAAGCTCATGCCGGTGTCGTCTATGGCTCAATCGTTGCGATATTCGGAACCAGCGGTGCGCTGTTCGGTGGCTGGTTTGCCAGCTACCTGATGCGCCGCGGATACAGCGATGCGCCGTATCGGGCAACTCTGTTGTGTTCAATTCCGTTGGCGCCGCTTGCGATGCTGGTGTTCCTGGTGGCACCCGACGGAGACTGGGCGGCCATCATATTTGCCCCGTATCAGTTCTTTGGCGCGGTTCCCGCTGGCCTGGCGGCCACCGCAATGATGACGGTGACGCCCAACGAGATGCGCGCCAAGATCTCGTCCGCGTACCTGTTTTTCAGCAACTTCATTGGCCTGTCTTTGGGTGCGGCCACCGTCGGGTTCATTACCCACAATGTGTTCGGTGACGATCTGATGGTTGGTTACTCGTTGCTGATCGTGAACTGCGTGGGCGCGCCGCTGGCGGTGATTGCGATCGCGCTGGGAATGAAGCATTACCGCGCAAGCCTCAGGCACATCGAGGAGTCCTAGCGAGCCGTTGCGGTCAGTTCGCTGAATACGCTGAGCTTATCGTCGAGCGTAAAGGTGAACTGACCCACCGCCTGGCTGATCGCAAAGCCGTCATCGCCGAGGTCCTCCCGCTCGCGGTAGTCGATTTCACCGAACAGCAGGGCGTTGATGCGCTGATCGAGAGCCCCCGAGTCTTGTGTGATAACGGTGGTCGAGGCACAGGTTATGGCGAGCACGACGCACCAGCTGCGTAGCGACTTCAGCGTATAACGCGTCGGTGCCTTGGCTCCGGCCACTCTTATTGTACTCTTGCTAGTTTGCGTAAAGCCGAGCAGGCTAGGTCGATTGTAGGAGTAGATCAAGTAGTAGAAGGATGTGGACAGTCACGCCTGACTGTTTTACATTTGACGAAGGTGGGGGGAGATGCGCGCAATTCGACTGACGGCTCTCCCAG
>JAYGEV010000352.1:0-2417 GCA_046582225.1 Pseudomonadales bacterium | reverse complement strand
GGATGAACTCGTCGCCGAATCCGATTCAGCCTTGGCGATCTGCGCGGTTATCGCGCTGCAGCGAATGGGTGTCGGGGCCGAGCCGTGGGAACGAGGCGATGGTTTCCGCCTGAACGAGCCGCCGCGTTATATGCGGCGAGTGCGCCAGGGTAAACAGACCCTGGATGTGAGTGTGGGCATCGATGGCGCACGCATCGATGGCGTATCCTACAGCGTTACAGAAATCGTCTGTCGCGATGCCGCGCCCGGGCAGCAGATCAGATGTGTGATCGAAGGTCAGCGGATAGTGGCTCGGGTGGTCTGCCGAGACACCGACGTGTTCGTGATGCATGGCGGCGATACCTGTAAATTTACCCTCGACGTCGATGATCTAGCGGGGTCTTTATCTCAAGCCGGATCTTCAGGACGGATTACCTCACCTATGCCGGGCCAGGTCATCTCATTGTCAGTCGCCAAGGGCGATCGGGTCAGTGCCGGTGATGTGCTGCTGGTCGTCGAGGCGATGAAGATGGAGCATGTGATCAGCTCCCCGCACGCGGGCACAGTAAGCGAGGTCAACTGCGCAGTTGGCGAGCGAATTGACGACGAAACGGATTTGATCGTCCTGGAGCCGTGAATCTGCGCGCGCGAAATCTGCGCGCGCGGTCAGTGGATTGGTAAGCTGGTGGTGTATTTCACCTGCCGCAGAGCAAAGGTTGAACTCACGTTGCCTACCTCGGGCAGATGCACGAGCGTGCTCTTTAACAAGCGCTCGTATGCACTGACGTCTTCTACGACCACTCGCAGCAGAAAATCCTTGTCGCCGGAAACGGTGTAGCACTCGACGATTTCTTCCACTTGCTGCACGGCATCTTCGAAGCGGTTCAGGGCGTCTTCGTGCTGATTCGCCAGGGACACTTCTACGAAGACGTTCACGCTCAGCTGCAACTGCTCAGCATCGAGCAGGGCCACCCGCTGGCGGATGACGCCTTGATCCTGAAGACGTTTGACCCGCCGCCAGCACGGCGTATGCGACAGACCCACGCGCTCGCCGAGTTCCTGCATCGACAGATCGGCTGCGGACTGCAGCTCCCGGAGGATCCGCAGGTCCAGATTGTCCAGATTGGCCATATCTGAGATAAATGTCCTAATTAATGTTGAAAATATAGGATTATTTGTGTACTAAATGCTCCCATATTGCAAAATAGCAACCCGGGTCCTCTCGGTCCAGCACTATCATTCATTCTCCGTACGCAGATCTTGAGGCCTCCATCTTGAGCAATGTGTTGAGTCAGCGGTTTTCTCTGCGAGATCGTTACCTGAAGAACTCCGGGGTGATTTTCATCAGCGGAATTCAGGCGCTGGTCCGGATATCGATAGAGCAACGTTTGTGGGATGCCTCGAACGGCATGACAACCGGGGGGTTCATATCCGGCTATCGGGGTTCTCCTCTGGGAGGACTCGATCGTGAGTTGTGGAATGAACAGCAGCGTCTGAGTGAACTGAATATCCAATTCCAGCCGGGCATCAATGAAGAACTGGCTGCCACCGCGGTGTGGGGAACACAACAGGTTGGTCTGTTTCCCGGGGCTACGGTCGATGGGGTATTCGGCCTGTGGTACGGCAAAGCGCCGGGGCTGGATCGCGCCGGAGATGCGATCCGTCATGCCAACGCGGCGGGCACTTCGGCCAGCGGCGGTGTGCTGCTGGTGGTTGGTGATGATCACGGTTGCAAATCGTCCACCTTGCCCAGCCATAGTGAGTACGCACTGAAGGATCTGGGCATTCCTGTCCTGAATCCGGCTGATGTTTCCGATGTTCTGGACTTCGGGTTGTTCGGCTGGCAGTTGTCACGATACGCAGGGTGCTGGGCGGGGATGATCGCGGTAACAGACACCATGGACAGCGCGGCTACCGTAGTTTTGAAACCCGAGCGAACCTACAGCTTGCCGGTCCACAATCGCGATGTGCACATTTCGCTCAGCCGGGCAGCAATGGCGCAGGAAGCGCTGTTGCATGAGATCAAACTGCCGTTGGCCGTCAGCTTCGCGCATGCCAACAGTATCAACAAGCTCATCAGCCGTTCGCCGGGTGCGTCGGTCGGCATCGTTGCGACGGGTAAGGCCTATCTTGACGTCAGGCAGGCGTTGTTCGAGCTGGGAATTCCGGATGAACAGGCGCTTGCGGCGTGTGGCGTACGGTTGTTGAAACTTGGCATGAGCTGGCCGCTGGACGCTGCGGAGATACGCGATTTCGCGCGGGGTCTTGCAACGATTGTCGTGGTCGAGGAGAAGCGCGGTTTTGTCGAGGACCAACTCAAAACACTGCTGTATGGAGGACAGGCTCCGCAGATTGTTGGCAAGCACGATGCTGGGGGCGTTGGATTGCTGCCAACGGCCGAAGAACTGACGGCCACTTCGGTCGCAAGAGTGCTGGCC
>JAYGEV010000324.1:0-12303 GCA_046582225.1 Pseudomonadales bacterium | reverse complement strand
TCCTCCAGGCTGATGCCTTCTACGAGATCCAGCGGATCGATTCCATTGCCCTTGGTTTTCGACATTTTCTTGCCGTCGGCATCCCGGACCAGACCGTGCATGTACACCTGTTTGAACGGAACCTCGCCGGTGAACTTCAATGCCATCATGATCATTCGTGCAACCCAGAAGAAAATGATGTCGTGCCCGGTCACCAGCACATCGGTGGGGTGGAACTGGGACAGTTCTTCGGTGTCATCTGGCCAGCCAAGTGTAGCGAAGCTCCACAAAGATGAGGAAAACCAGGTTTCCAGAACGTCCGGATCCTGCTCGAGTTCGATGTTGTCGGCCAATTTGTGTTTGCGCCTGGCCTCCTGTTCGGTCCGACCCACGTAGATATTGCCGGCTGTATCGTAATACGCTGGAATGCGATGCCCCCACCATTGCTGGCGCGATATGGTCCAGTCGCGGATGTTGCGCATCCAGGAGAAGTACACGTTCTCATACTGTTTGGGGATGAACTCGATGTCGCCGTTTTCCACCGCCGCGATGGCCGGATCGGCCAGAGGTTGAATCTTTACGAACCATTGGTCGGTTAACCTCGGTTCGATGATTGCGCCCGACCGCTCGCCACGTGGCACCATCAGTTTATGGTCCTCGACAGCGTCGAGCAGTCCCAGCGCGTCAAGGTCCGCCACTACTTTGTCTCGAGCTTCGAATCGATCCAGACCGCGATAGGGCGTCGGGGCCGCGTCGCTGATGCTCGCGATCGCACTGAAGATGCTGATCAATGGCAGGTCGTGTCTTGCGCCAATCTCGTTGTCATTGAAATCGTGGCCCGGGGTAATTTTTACGCAGCCGGTTCCGAACTCGCGATCCACGTACTCGTCGGCGATGATTGGTATCTCGCGATCCGCTAGGGGTAGCTGCACCGATTTGCCGACGAGATCCCCGTAACGCTCATCCTCGGGGTGGACGGCTACCGCGGTGTCGCCGAGCATCGTCTCCGGGCGCGTGGTGGCTACGACGAGATAGTCCTTGCCGTCGGCTGTCTTGTGCCCGTTGGCCAGTGGATAACGGAAATGCCACATATGTCCAGGTTCTTCAGCGTTTTCCACCTCCAGGTCCGAAATGGCGGTCTTAAGCTCTGGATCCCAGTTCACCAGTCGCTGGCCGCGGTATATCAGACCCTCTTCGTGCAGGCGGACGAACACCTCGATGACCGCCCGGGAAAACCTTTCATCCATCGTGAATCGGTCGCGGGACCAATCCAGCGACGATCCCATTCGTCGTAGCTGTTGTGAGATGGTTCCGCCGGATTGGTCACGCCATTCCCAGACCTTTTTTTCGAATGCTTCCCGGCCAATATCCTGCCGGGTTTGACCTTCTGCATTCAGTTGACGTTCGACGAGCATCTGCGTCGCGATGCCGGCGTGGTCGGTTCCCATCTGCCAGAGCGTGCGCTTGCCCTTCATTCTCTGGTAGCGGATCAGCGCATCCATCAGCGTGTGTTGGAACCCGTGTCCCATGTGCAGGCTGCCGGTAATGTTCGGCGGCGGGATGACGATGCTGTAAGACGTGCCGTTTCCACGCGGCGCAAAATAGTCGGCTTGTTCCCACTCTGCGTACAGGTCCTGTTCGATGGCGTGGGGATCGAAACTACTGTCCATCGGATGATTCGCTGTATTGTTTGACAATCTCGTCGAGCGTGACGCTTAGTTCTTCTGACACGGCCTCGAGCATGCGTTCGTGGAGTTCCGCGATGTGAGCGACGACGATACGGCTCATCCAGTCCTGGATGGTCGTATCGATGCGCGATTTGAGCGCATCGTTTAACGAACTGGCCGCCTCCGGTGTCAATTCTGACTGGTGTTCATCGATGACTTTGCGGGCCTGTTCGAGAATCTTGTCCTTCGAGTCTCGCCATGTGTCGCTGAGCAGCGAGCGGATAAGATTCTCGTCCAATGCCGGCGTTATGGCTGCTCTGCCGACTTCTGTTTCCGGCAGGTCCGCGCCTGGTTCTGGATCAAAAATATCCTCCAGGACCGGTACCTCGAGATCGTCCACAACCGGATCACTGGTTGCCGGGGGATCTGGCACCTGGTTGTCGTCGTCCTCATTCAGCAACTTGCGAATTGACTCGAGGTCGCTCATCAATTCGTTCTGCGGATTCACATCGGGCCTTTGCCGACTCACTGTGCTTCCCATTCGTCTAACTTGTGATTGAACAACGGATATCCCCGGTCGCGGTAGAACCGGTAGCGTTCCCGACCCTCGTCGCGCGTTGTTCGCACGATGACCTCGGCGACCCGATCGAATCGCCCGAAGAAAGTGGGGATCTCGTTGCTGAGGTTGATGAGCACGCCATCGACGCCGGTCGGCTCGGTCCAACCCAGGGTGACTGGCGCCTTGGCGGCATCGATGAGCGGGGCGTTTTCGGGAGCCAATACATCGTGGGGGATGAAGCGATTCTGCGGGTAGTCCCACAACAGGGTATCGAGTACCGCCGCGCTGGAGGCATCGCTGGTATGGATGTGCACCTCGTGCCCGGCATTGACGGCCTTAGTGGCCAACCGGCAGGCAAATCGCTGCATCGCATCGAGTTCTACGTCTTCGAGTATGTAGAAGTCTATTCTGGTCACCGCCCCGCCTGTTGCACGAGGTAGCGGAACAACAGGCCAACGGGTCGGCCGGTCGCACCTTTCTGTGCACCGCCCTGAAAAGCGGTTCCGGCGATGTCCATGTGTGCCCAGCGCATCGATTCTGTGAATCTTGAGAGAAAACACGCTGCGACGATAGAACCGCCGCCACCGCCGGCGATGTTGGGTAGATCGGCGAAGTTGCTCTTCAGGACCGCCTGGTACTCGTCCCATAGCGGCATGCGCCATGCCCGGTCACCAGCATACTCACCGGCCGCGACCAGTTCGTCAGCCAGATCGTCGTGCTTGGAATACACCGCCGATGCGTGCGATCCGAGCGCAACGATGACTGCGCCGGTGAGGGTCGCGACATCTATGATCGCCTTGGGTTTGAAGCGCTCGGCATACGACAGGGCGTCGCACAGAACCAGGCGACCCTCGGCGTCGGTGTTCAATATTTCGACGGTTTTTCCGGAGTGGCTGGTGACGATGTCCCCGGGCCTGGAGGCTTTGCCGCTCGGCATATTCTCCGCCGCGGCGACGATGGTGATCAGATTGATGGGTAATTTGGCTTCCACGGCGGCTCGAGTCGCGCCCAGAACGGTGGCAGCTCCGCACATGTCGAATTTCATTTCGTCCATCGTGGCCGGTGGTTTAAGGCTGATCCCGCCGGTGTCAAAGGTGATACCTTTTCCGACCAGAACCACGGGTGGATCCTGCCGTTTTCCCCCGCTGTACTTGACGATGATCATACGCCCAGGCGTCTCGCTGCCCTGGGAAACCGACAGAAACGCCCCCATTCCCAGTTCTGCCATGCGCTTTTCGTTCAGCGATGACACTGATACCTTGTCCAGGCGTCCAAGTTTTCGAGTTTCGCGCAACAGATAGTTGGGGTTGCAAACATTGGGAGGCTGATTGCCGAGGTCACGCGCCATGTCCAAACCGCTCTTCAACGCGTTGCCTTCTGCGACCGCACGTCTCACGTTGGCATTCGAACGGGCATCGGTGTGGATATACACCGTTTTCAGCTGCAACGCGGGATTACCGTTGTCGTTGGATTTGTGCGAATCGAAACCGTACAGGACCGTCGACAGCGCATGCAGCGACAGGCTTGCCTTCCAATGGCCGTCCCGATCGGTAACCTTTGTCTGAGTTAGTGTCCACACGGCCGTGTGCGCGGGTAGCCCCTTGAGGCCGCGGGCGGCGGCTTGCACGACCTTGCGATACCCATCCGCGGCCAGCGTTTCATCGGCGCCTCCGGCGACGAGCACGCGGCGAATGGGGCTGGACGATGGCAGAGCGACGCTTTGCGACTGGCCTGGTTTGTCCGAAAAGTCAGTGGTGGCGACGTCCAGGGTGTCTCGACAACCTAACTCGCGGACCACACGCCGGGCGGTCTGGAGGCTTGCTACCAGGCACGGAGTTCGAATTTCTGCCAGGCTTCCGGTTTTCGTCGAATACTTCATAATCAGCTTAGTCGTCGTTCGGCGCGCAATTCTAGGCTAAAACAAGGACCTGGCATATGGCGGTGGCCGCGCGGTACTTGAATCGCGAGCTGTTCTGGGTATTCGTCGTCGTTGTGATGGTGTTGCTCACCATCGCACTCGGAGGTCGTTTCATCGGCTATCTGCAGGATGCGGTGCTGGGCAAGTACGCGGCTGAAAGCCTGTTGACCATCATGTGGATGCGATTGCCGGATTTTCTGCAGCAGCTGTTGCCATTTGCGTTCTACATCTCGCTGCTGTTGACCATCGGCAGAGTCCACGCGGAGCAGGAAATGGCGGTGCTGCAGGGAGCCGGTATCGGGCCGGGGCGACTATTGATATGGCTTGCCCCGGCATCCATTGCGTTGGCGATACTGGTTGCCTTCTTCAGTCTTAGCCTCACACCAGCAAACAACGCGATATTGGAGGAATTTTTCGACGAGCAACGCGCCAATCAGGAATTCGATGCCGTCTCGCCGGGTGTTTTCCGTACGTATCAGCGTGGCAGCAGAGTGACCTACGCAGAGTCAGTGAGCGAGGATCGGCGTGTTCTCGACCACGTGTTCATGTCCGAGCGTCGAGCTGACAAGGCCAACGTCACCGTATGGGCGGACAGCGGTGCCCAGTATGTCGACGCGAATACAGGCAGCAGGTTTCTTCTTCTGAAAGACGGCACACGATATGAGGGTCGAATTGGCCATCGAGATTACCGGGTTACTAAGTTCGGCACGATGGGTCAGCGACTGGCGGTGGTGGAGCCTACCTCGCGTGGTGTAAAGGTGGAGTCGGTGCCCACAGCGGTGTTAATGGAGAACCCACGTGCGGAATACTCCGCCGAGCTGCACTGGCGTTACGCGCTACCGATATTGACGCTGGTGGGTACCTGCCTTGGGGTGGGGTTAGCTCGGGTAAAACCACGTCAGGGCCGGTTCGCGCAGGTTGTCCCGGGAGTTTTGATATTTGTTGCCTACTACCTGTCGCTGGTAATGATTCAGAACGCAATGCGCGCGGGCAGCTGGTCCCTGGACGCCGGCCTGTGGCCGGTTCACGCATTGTTTCTGCTCGCTGGGCTGCTGCTGATTCACGCCGTCGCCCGGCCGGCGAAGGCGTAGCCGTGATCCTGGTCATGGATCGTCATCTCGGACGCACGGTGTTGGCGACCACGGCGGTGGTGCTTCTGGCTTTCCTCGGCTTGATGACCATTTTCGCCCTGGTTGAAGAACTTAGAAATGACCGGGCGACGTACTCGTTTAACGAGGCATTGTGGTATGTCGTGTTGACCACACCGCGACGCGCTTACGAAATGCTGCCCTACGTGGTCTTTCTGGGCGCGTTGATCGGACTCGGCACGCTGGCCAGCAACTCCGAAATCGTTGTTCTGCGGGCGGCCGGGGTCTCGGTGCAGCGGATTTTCGTAAGCGTCGCCTGGCCGTTGCTGGGCGTGCTCGGGATAGGGCTGCTGCTCGGTGAGTTCGTGGCCCCGCGTGGCGAAGAGATGGCCGAGGCGCACAAGACCCGCAGCGAGCAGAACTCCGAGGTGATCGTGCTTTCGGGCGGCTACTGGTACCGCGAAGGGCCGCTGTACATGAATATCGATGGCCTGGGTGAAGCCGGTGAACTCATTGGCCTGCGGCAATACTGGCTCGGTTCCAACGACGAGATGATTCGTTCACGCACCGCGTCCAGAGCCAGATATTTCGCCGAGGACGACCCGCACTGGATTTTGTACGACGTGATCGAAACCGAATTTCTTGGCGCGGAAACTCGGGTAACCGAAAACGATCAGCTGCGCTGGAATGGCCGGGTCGACCCGCATTTGTTGACGGTGAGTGTGCTGGTAGAACCAAGGAAGTTGTCTATCACCGATCTATATTATCAGATCGACTACATGCTTCGCGAGGAGTTGAACCCAAAAGCTTACCAGCTGGCGTTCTGGAGCAAGTTGTTCCAGCCGCTGTCGGTGCTTGGACTTGCGCTGTTGGCGCTGTCCTTCGTGCTCGGACCGTTGCGCGAGGTAAGCATGGGGGTGCGTCTGAGCGTGGGCCTGCTCGTTGGGCTGAGCTTCAAGTACCTGCAGGATCTGTTCGTGCCGATGAGCATGGTCTACGACGTTCACGCGGTCGTTGCAGTAACAACTCCGATTGCTGCGTGTTGGGCGGTCGGTTGGATCGGGCTGCGAAGGGTGGGTTGAGGGAGTTCACCTGGGCACGTACAACACCCGGGTTTTTGACAACAGATCGGGCCAGGCGCGCCCTTTGGCATCGACCAGTATCCACAGGTAGCCGACGCCTAATGTCAGAAATGATGCGAGCGCACCGACGAATCGCAGCTGTGCCTGCCTTAGCGTGATTTTGGATTTCGACTCGGTTCCGTCAACGGACACAAGGCGCACGCGCCACGCCAGCATGCCGAGGGTCTGTCCGCGTGCCACCCAGAAGTACGCAAAGAACGCGAACAGTTCCACGAATAACACAGACTGCACGGTGGCTCCATTTACCGAATTGTTGCTAAGAGCGACCATTGGAAACAATGTGGCCAGCCACATGGCGAGCACCAGCAGCGCGTCGTAGAGCATTGCGCCGAGCCGGCGCGGCAGGCCCGCGGTGGTGCCCGATACTGGTGCCATCGTCGTAGTACGACTAGAAGTAGGCCTGCCGATCGGTGACGTGTACCGGCTTACCGCAGAACTCTTCCTGGGTCATCGCGATCAAGGTGTCCGTGTCATGGCAGTTCGCCCAGGTTCGTACGCCGTCTGGGGTCAGGCAGGTGAGGTGTCCTACAGTAGGATTTTCGCCGCCAAACATGACCGTGTAGCTCTCCACCGTTGCATCTCCGGTATATTCCTTGACCACCTCTCGCGTCGGTGTGGCGTTCACTTCTTTCTGCAGGTCCTGGTGCTGGTAGGTTGCCGCTGGAGGTTCGGTGGAATACACGCCAAACGCGTGTTTGGTGAGATAGCCACCGTTTGCGGTAATCAGACCCTTGGCGCCGGGCTGCGCGCGCGCATGTTCAACGGCGGTCGCAATCGAATGCATTACGTAGTCGTTGAGTGGCCCTCCGGCGAACGTGAGCCCGCCTGTTATTGTCAGCGGCCGGGTTAGGTCCAAACCGATCTCTTCCGCGGCGACCTGCACGGCGACCGGAAAGCAGCTGTACACGTCTACGAAATCCAGATCATTGGCGTTGAGTCCGGCGAGTTCGAGGCACTTGCGACCAGCTAGGCGGATTGCCGGTGAGCTGTGGAGGTTGTCGCGGTTGGAAACGAAATAGGTGTCGTGGGCGTCGGTACCTGCCCACGGGTACACCCAAAGGCTCTCGTCGATTCCCAGCTGCCTGGCTTTGCGCGTGGAGCACATGATCAGTGCCGCGCCCTGGTCCACGCTGTTGTTGGAGTTCATCAGCTTCGAGTACGGAAACGATATCGGCCTGTTCTGCTTGGAAATCGTCCGCAGTTCCTGAGCGGTCACGGCCTCACGTATCCACGCGTGAGGATTGTCAGCAGCCACCGCACTGAAACCCGCCCAGAGCTCTGAGATACGGATCATCTGCTTCTCAATGGAATCGCCGCGGTGATGACGTAGCGCGTTTTCGAACATTGGATAGATTTGAATCGGCCGCCCCATGCCCAGACCCTGCTCGGCGTCGTGGCGCATGGACACCTCATCGCCAATAGTTCGGTCCGGGGTTCCTGGGACCTCCCGCCAGCCGAGTTCGACACCGGCCCGGGCAGCTTTTGCCTGGCTCCGGCCGCACTCAGCTCCGGTGATAACGACGATGTCGAGCAGACCATCGCGAATTTCCAGGGCGCTGTCGTTGACGGTGGTCTGCACAAAATTGCCCCCGAACTGAGTCAGCACCGTTTCTGCACCCGGATTGTCGATCGCTTCTGCGACCGCCCTTGCAGGGTTCAAGTAGGGCCAGCTGCCACGAATCACGCGAACGGAATTGGCTTCGCTGAGCAGGCGGGGGCACCCGGCGTCTTGCGCTGCCAGGCGTACTGCATCGATCATCATTTCCAGGGGCTCTTTGCCTTCGCCAATATCGTCGATACGTTGTTCGATCTGTGCCACGCCAACGAGAATGGGTGTTTCGCTCATGGTTGTGCTGCGTTCTTGGCGCCGGTGAGAAATCAGCAGGCATGATACCGAAAAGTCTTAACCGTGGCAGGTGGCTCGCCGCGTTGCCGCGATTGCCCCGCCTGTGTAACATTCCCGGCCCACGGCCTGGGTGGCGAAATTGGTAGACGCGCCAGACTCAAAATCTGGTTTAGGTAACTAAGTGAGAGTTCGAGTCTCTCCCCAGGCACCATATTGCAGAGAGCCTTAACGTTCGCGACCAGCGACTGTCCACACCCTATGGGCGATGCGGTGCGTGCGCCAGGTTCCGTATGGTCTGGTAAGTCAATTGTAGTTCAGATGTGAAACTTCGCGGTGGAGTCGATCGGTCGATGGACGATGGCTCGAGCCATGTTCAATGCATTCGGTGTTCCTGATACCACTCAACCAGGGCGACCTGTTCCGGGGACAACTGATGTTCGGGGACGCGCCGATGCAGCCATTCTATGAATGCCAGGGATGCGGCTCCAACCAGCCGATCCCGTTGCAGAACCACCGCAACTTCCTTTCCAGACCTCATTCCCGCTGCTTGAACCTTGAGCATGCCTTCCGACCCAGTTGATGGTGTCGTTCATTATCGCGGAATTACGGGGAAGGTTTGTGTGATGTGGATCGCAAAATCGTTGGTAGGGCGCGTTCGCGAGGACGAAAACGGGGCCCGTGACGGGACCAGGGCTGATTCCACCGGGTCTATCAGGAATAGCGCGATCCAAACTAAAATGAGCCGTTTGGTCGGTAAAGCCAATGCAACTCAGCGAGTTCTCCTACCAGCTTCCTCCTTCGCTCATTGCTCAGCGGCCCAGTGCTGTGCGCGATGCGAGCAGGTTACTGCGCATCACCGCGCACAGTTTTGAGCACCGGACGTTCGTCGAGTTCCCGGACCTGCTGCGCAGAGGCGACCTGCTGGTGGTCAATGATACGCGCGTGATCAAGGCGCGGTTGCGCGGCGAAAAGGATACCGGCGGTCATGCCGAAATACTCATCGAGCAGATAGAGGGGGAGTTTGTCGCGCTCTGCCAGGTGCGTGTCAGCAAGCCTCTCAAACCCGGTCGTTTTGTATCCGTCGGCGAGGGTGTCGGCGGTGTGCGGATCGAAGTGTTGGAACGCGTGGGTCAGTTCTACCGGTTGCGTTTCCCTCAGCCGGTGTCAGCGCTCTTGGAGCGCTTCGGGGAAACGCCGTTGCCGCCGTACATTACACGCGATATCGGACAGCTTGATTCCGATGAGGATGCGGAGCGCTATCAGACCGTCTATGCCCAGCACCCAGGAGCGGTAGCCGCGCCGACCGCTGGATTGCACTTCACCGACCGGCTGCTCGAGCAGATCAAAGCGCGCGGCGTCACGATCGCATCAATCACGCTTCATGTCGGGGCGGGTACCTTCCAACCGGTTCGTGTGAACGACCTCAGCACGCATCGCATGCACTCAGAGCGCTACGAGATATCCGCGGGCACGGCGCAGGCCGTCAATCGCTGCCGGCACAACGGCGGCCGGGTGATCGCCGTCGGCACCACGGTAGTGAGAGCGTTGGAAAGCGGGATCGACGCCCGGAATCAAGTTGCGGCGGGTGGGGGTGCTACGAGTCTTTTTATTACCCCGGGTTATCAATTTCTTGCGGTGGATGCCTTGCTGACCAATTTTCACCTGCCGCGGTCCACACTGCTCATGCTGGTGTGCGCGTTCGGCGGACGCGAGCGCGTGATGTCGGCGTACGCGGAGGCGATCGCGCGAGGCTACCGGTTTTTCAGTTACGGCGACGCATGTTTCTTTGAACGCGCGCCGGCAGAAAGGGAGTGATTTCGTGAGCTTTGAGTTGCTGGCGAGCGATGGTGACGCCCGCCGTGGGCGTCTTAACACGCGCCACGGCGTGGTCGAGACCCCGGTCTTCATGCCGTGCGGCACATACGGCACCGTGAAAGCGATGACCCCTAAGGACCTTACGGAGGTGGGCAGTCAGATCATCCTGGGCAATACGTTCCACCTGATGTTGCGGCCCGGTGATCAGGTAATCCGCGAACTCGGCGGCCTTCACGAATTCATGCAGTGGCACGGGCCTTTGCTAACTGATAGCGGCGGCTTTCAAGTCTGGAGTCTGGGCGATCTGCGGAAAATTTCTGAGGAGGGAGTGATTTTTCGCTCGCCGGTGAATGGCGATCGGGTGGCTTTGACTCCCGAGCGTTCAATCGAAGTGCAGCAGAACCTCGGCAGCGACATCATGATGGTGTTTGACGAGTGCACGCCGCATCCGGCCACTGAGCAGCAGACTCGCGATTCAATGTTGCTGTCCATGCGCTGGGCCGCTCGCTGTCGGGATGCTCATGCGCTGACCGGTGATCGTGCACTGTTCGGGATCGTGCAGGGCGGCATGTATGGCGATCTGCGTCTGGAGAGCTTGACGCGACTTCAGGAAATTGGGTTTTCAGGCTATGCAATCGGTGGCTTGTCTGTGGGCGAGAGTAAGGCCGAGATGGATTCGGTGATGAGAACCCTGCTGCCGCGTATGCCGATCGAGAAGCCGCGATACGTGATGGGGGTCGGCACCCCCGAGGACCTCGTTCGCGGCGTAGAGCTCGGTATCGATATGTTCGATTGCGTGATGCCTACCCGTAATGCCCGCAACGGCTATGCGTTTACTTCCAGCGGAACGCTGAAGATTCGCAACGCCCGGCATCGTGATTCGGATCGACCGCTCGATTCCGAATGCAGGTGCTATACGTGCAGCACATTCTCCCGGGCCTATCTGCACCACCTGGATCGCTGTGGAGAAATGCTCGCGGGCATGCTGATGACTCAGCACAATCTGCACTACTACCACAATCTCATGGCGCAATTGCGTGCATCCATCGAAACAGGTACATTTCGCCACCGTATCGCGACCCTACAAAACGGTTGGAACTCCCGAGATGAATCTGTTTGAAACTACGGCACATGCGGCGGACGCCGCCGGTGCGCCCGCAGACGCGGGCATGATCAACCTGCTGTTCCTTGGCGGGTTCGTGCTGATCTTCTACTTTCTCCTGTGGCGGCCTCAGAGCAAGCGACGCAAAGAGCATCAGGCGCTGATGACGGGCCTGTCCAAAGGGGATGAGGTAGTTACCTCAGGGGGCGTAGTCGGCCAGATCAACAAGGTCGAAGACGATTTCGTCAAACTCCAGGTGGCCAAGAATATTGAGCTACGGGTACAGAAAAGCGCCGTTGGCAGTACGCTTCCAAAAGGCACGTTGAAAGCGCTGGATGAATCCTGATCGTGGCTAGGTCGGGCGGGCTCGTTGGCGAGAGCCTGCTCGGCATGTCGAAAGGTTCCAGTCGAGCTCCCAATACGTCCTCACCGGGGCGAAGCCTTCTAATTTTGTTTCTGGTGGTCATCGGTGCCATCTATGCCGCGCCAAATCTGTATCAGCCAGATCCTGCCTTGCAGATCAAAAGCACGAATCTGGCCAATCCAATGGACCAGAGCGTGGTTGATCGGGCGGTGGCTGAATTGCGTTCCCAGGGCATTGCGGTCTCCGGTTCTGAGGTGACTCGAGATGCCGGTTTGATCCGGGTCGATACCGATGAAAACCAGCTCCGCGCGCGCGATCTGATCGCCGCTGCCCTGAATCCCAAATCCGACGGTCGCTATGTGGTCGCGCTCAATCGCGCATCGACCACGCCAAAATGGTTGCGGGATATTGGCGGTAAACCCATGTCGTTGGGGCTCGATCTTTCGGGCGGCGTGCATTTTCTGCTGCAGGTCGATATGGAGAAGTTTCTGGGCGACCGCATGCGCAGCAATGCCGAAGCGATTCGAGATTTGTTGGTCGACGAACGCATTCGCTACGTAGGTAGAGATTGGGTCGTTGGCCAGCAACTTCACATCGGGTTCCAGAGCGAGCAGACGCGCGACGCTGCGCACGACCTCCTTTCGTCTTCCTACAACGATTTTCAGATACTTGATCGTCCGGTCGGCGACCGTCCGGGGCTGCGGTTGTCGCTTCAGGAAGCCAAAGTTCGCGAGCTGGAGGATCTTGCGATCTCGCAGAACCTGCAGAGTCTGCGAAAGCGGGTAAATGAGCTTGGCGTATCAGAGCCGCTCGTGCAGCGCCT
>JAYGEV010000271.1:0-1776 GCA_046582225.1 Pseudomonadales bacterium | reverse complement strand
ATGGTGCTTGCAGCGATCGTGCCGTTTGGAATGTCGATGACCGTACTTGCACTGGTGACTGGTGCGATCTGGGGTAAACCCACCTGGGGCGCCTGGTGGGTCTGGGACGCCCGCACGACATCCATGCTGGTACTGTTGTTCCTGTATTTCGGCATCTACGCATTGCGGCAGTCGATTCCGGCTCGGGAACAGGCGGGCCGGGCATGTGCGGTGCTGGCTATCGTGGGGATGATCAACATTCCGATCATCAAGTATTCGGTGGACTGGTGGCTGACCCTGCACCAACCCGCTACATTCACGCGTACCGGGGCGCCCAGCATGCCGGCGGTGATGTGGTTGCCGCTGGCGGTCAACGTGCTGGGCATTTACTGTCTGTTTGGTGCGAATCTGTTGAGCCGGCTGCGGTTGGAGATTCTACGCCGAGAGGCCGGCACCCAATGGGTGCGCGAAATTGTTGCCGAGGGGGCACCTTGAACTTCGACACGTGGGGCGAATTTGTTGCCATGGGTGGCCATGGCTTCTACGTCTGGTTGAGTTATGCCTTGAGCGTGATCGTCGTCCTTGGCAATGTGTTTGCAACACGCAGCAGCCGGCGCCGCTATCTGGGTGAGCAGCGCGATCAACAACTGCGCGATCAACAACTAAGGAACGACCGTACAGCGTGAACCCGAAGAGACGCAGCCGATTGATCATAGTGACGTTTGTGCTTGCCGGCGCCGCCGCCTCGGTTGCGCTGGTGCTCACCGCGCTCAATGAAAATCTGAATCTGTTCTACCCCCCCGACCGGATTGTCGCCGGCGACGCACCCGTGGGAACGCAGATAAGGGCGGGTGGCATGGTGCTCGCGGGGAGCGTTGCGCATACCGGTACCGAACTCGACGTGGAGTTTGTGCTCACCGACCATCAGGGCGCTGAGTTCAAGGTCCTGTACAGTGGCCTGTTGCCTGATCTGTTTGCCGAGGGCCAGGGCATTCTGGTGCGTGGGCAGCTCGATGCCAAAGGCGTGTTCCAGGCCGGCGAGGTTCTCGCCAAGCATGACGAGAACTACATGCCCCCGGAGCTCGACGGAATGCAGGCAAAACTCGATGATTCCTGAGCTCGGTCACTTCGCGCTGGTTATGGCCCTGTGTCTGAGCGGGCTGCTCGGTGTATTTGGCCTGGTGGGTGCGAGCCCTGGGCGCGGCCGACTGCTTGAGGCGACGATATCCCTGGTGGCCGGCCAGATCGTGTTCTGCGCGCTTGCCTTCGGCGCGCTGACCTATGCGTTTCTAAACGACGACTTTTCCGTCGCTTACGTTGCCAACAATTCCAATTCAATGATGCCCTGGTATTTCAAGGCAAGCGCGGTATGGGGCGCTCATGAAGGTTCGTTTCTGTTGTGGATTCTGATCATGTCAGGTTGGACTCTGGCGGTGGCGATCAAGGGTCGGAGCCTGCCGCTGATCTTCCACAATCGCGTCCTCGGCATCATGGGTCTGCTCAATTTTGGCTTCCTGTGTTTCATAGTTCTCACCAGCAACCCATTTGAGCGACTGGTCCCAATGACCCCTGTTGAAGGATCGGATCTGAACCCGCTGCTGCAGGATTTTGGCCTGATCGTGCACCCACCGATGTTGTACATGGGCTACGCCGGGTTCTCAGTGGCATTTTCGTTCGCGATCGCGGCGTTGCTTTCCGGACGATTGGATTCCGCGTGGGCGCGCTGGTCGCGACCGTGGACCAATGTGGCGTGGGCGTTTCTCACCGTGGGCATTACGCTGGGCAGCTGGTGGGCGT
>JAYGEV010000228.1:0-4832 GCA_046582225.1 Pseudomonadales bacterium | reverse complement strand
TCGCCCACCGTGATTCATAGTCTTTTTCATGCTCGAATACCATTCGAACTGCCCGTTCCCTGACCTCTGGGGAATATCGTTTTTGTGTACTCGTGCTCCAATCCTCTCAAGAGTTGGAGCCTCCGGTAAAGCCGGAGCGGTTCACAAGCTGCTCTGGAGATGTACGTATGTGTTGCTCTGGAGACGCCATACAATGACTTTGACACTCATTAGGTGCTAGCTAAGTCGGCCCAATAGAAGAAAGCCCAGCACGATGGCTGAGCCCTAAATGTTGGAGCGGGTGATCGGGCTTGAACCGACTACCTGGACGTTGGCAACGTCCCGCTCTACCAAATGAGCTACACCCGCATAAGCGATATCTCGCGGCCAATCCCGCGAAAGGTGGCGAATTGTATAGCAAGGCTCGACGACTTCAAGTTCTCCAGCCTTTCAGGACCATAAAGCTCAATCCCTCATTCACTGTCATCCAATCCGTAGATGTCCCGCGCCGCTTCCGGGCTGACGAACCCAGAGGCGACGTCTTCCCGTACGCGAGCCGGGTCGCGCGCGCCTACGGTACCCATGCCTCCGCCGCCTGGCGTTTCCATCACCAGTGTTGCGCCGGGCGGTATCACCTCACGGCCTTTGCCCCGGAAGTCTCCGCCGTCTTTCAGATACACCCGGCCCGGCGCTCCATCTTCACCGCCACGCCTTCCGCTGGCCGGATGATGAATGCGATCGAACATTTTAGAGACCACAAACGCCGCTCCGGTGCTGTGGCTGATTTCGATGACCTGGCCCAGACCGCCCCGATACTCGCCAGCGCCCGCAGAATCCTGCAAATACTCCTTGCGCCAGATCACCAGAGGCATGGTGACCTCATTCACTTCGGTGGGCGTGGTCCGCACTCCGGAGGGAAACGCTGTGGTAGACAGGCCGTCCTTGCCCGGCCGCGCACCGGTGCCACCGTTGAAGATTGGATTGGCGACAAAATCGTCGGTCTGCAGGTTGCCGCCTGGCGCTGGTGGCGCACTCAGGAACACCGGATTCCAGATGCACGATGCCCCCTCGGCCGGAACTCGGTCCGGAACCACCTGAACGAGGCACCCCAACACCACATCGGGAAGCATCTGACCCACCGCATGCCGCGCCGAAACCGCGCGTGGATGCTTGGCGTTGAGCAGACAACCGTCTGGCGCGCTTACCCGGATCACGCCCAACGAACCGGCGTTGTTCGGAATGTCATTGCCGACGATGCAGCGTACTCCGAAGGATGCGTATGCTTCGGTGTACGCCAGCGGAACGTTGATCCCGAACGCGGAAACCGGCGAAGACCCGGTGAAGTCTATGTCGATTCCGTCGCTGCCAATTGAAAGACAGCACACCAGATCCACCGGTACGTCGTAGCCATCGATGCGCATGCGGTGTCGATAATCACCTTGAGGCAACGCTCGAATTTCTTCGAGCATCGCGCGCTGCGAGGTGGCAAGTATCAGATCGCCGACCTCTGTCAGCGAGTCGATGGCGAAGTCGTCCATCATCTCCAGCAGCTGGCCAGCGCCGGTGTCGTTGCACGCGGTGAGCGAGTAAAGATCGCCTTCGGCCACAACCGGATCACGAACGTTGGCGGCGATCAGCGTCATCAGCGTCTCATCACGCTCGCCCGCTTTGAACAGATACGAGATAGGAATCTTAAGACCCTCCTCGAACAGATCGTTGGCGTCCGGGCCAAAGCCGCGACCGCCGACGTCGGCAATGTGGCTCGTCGCCGCGAACAGAGCGACGCACACATCTTCGCCGGACACCGCGCGAAACACCGGTGAAACCACGGTAAAGTCGTTCAGATGTCCGGTGCCATCCCACGGGTCGTTGGTGATCAGCACATCGCCGGGGCGCAAGCCGTCCACCGGATAGCGATCCAGAAACTTACCCACCGAAGCCGCCATTGCGTTTACGTGTCCAGGTGTTCCGGTGACTGCCTGGGCGAGCATCTGGCCGGAAACGTTGAATACCCCGGCGGAAAGATCCCCGGCTTCTCGGACCACGGTGGAAAATGCCGTACGCATCAACGTTTGTGCCTGCTCCTCGACAAGAGCAAGCAGCCGATTCCAGATCAGCTGAGTTTTCAGCTGGGAAAGCGGCTCGATGTTAGCGCCACCCTCGGTCACGATTGTGGTTCTCTACGATTCAACACCAGATAGCCCCTGCTGGTTACGTTCGCCACAAAACCGGTCGGAATCACCGTGGTGGTCTGATCTTCGATCACCACCGCAGGGCCCTGGACCAGGTCGCCAGGCCGAAGATCTTTGCGCAGATAGCTGCCCGCCGATACCGTTTGCTCCAAACCGGTGTCGAACAGCGACACCTGGCGGTCGGACGAAACCGCCCGGGTCGGTGGCAGTTCGGGATCGACAACGACTTCCGGGCTGGGTGCGCTCAAGGTCAGCGTCCAACTGAGCACTTCAATATCGAGGCCCGGAATCGTGCGTCCGTACAGCCGCTGATATTCCGCATCGAACGCGCTTCGCATTACCTCGCCATCTTCGGGCGTAAATTCCCCGCTCAGCAGCGTAACGGCGATTTCATATCCCTGGCCTTGGTATCGCATATACGCCCGGCGGGCTTCGACGAGTTCGTCTTTATCGGTCGCCGAACGCACCACGGCCAACGCCTCAGCGCGCATGTCGGCCATCACCGCAGTAGCCGCCTGGGAATCGAATGCCGATAGCCGCATGTAGCGGCTGCGAACCACTTCGTAACTCACCGGCGCCAGAAGAAATCCGATCGCCGAACCCACCCCGGCGTCGGCGGGTACCACTATCCGATCAATTTTCAGTTTCTGGGCGAGCTGCGCGGCGTGCAACGGGGCAGCACCGCCATACGCAACCAGGGTTCTGGCTTCGGCGTGTTTTCCCCATTCAACGGAATGGGCCCGAGCCGCAGCTGCCATGTTTTCATCGACAACCTCGCCGACTCCGAACGCCCCCATTTCAGCAGTCGTCTCCAGAGGTTTTCCGACGTTGCTGGCAATCGCCTGCCGTGCGGCTTGTGCGTCCAACGCAAGCTGCCCGCCGGCGAACGAGGTGGGATCGATTCTTCCAAGCACGACATCCGCGTCGGTAACGGTCGCATCCCCACCACCACGCCCGTAGCACGCCGGACCCGGCTCCGACCCGGCACTGTTGGGGCCGACGGTAATCCGGTTGAGCTTATCCACCCGCGCGATCGAGCCCCCGCCGGCGCCGATCTCGACCATCTCGATAACAGGAATTCGCACGGGCAGTCCGCTGCCTTTTTTGAACCGGTAAACACGATCGACCTCAAACGCCCGAGACAACAGCGGCGTGGCATCATCAATAAGACATATCTTGGCGGTTGTTCCCCCCATATCGAAGGATAAAACGCGATCGTAGCCACCTTCTGCCGCTACCCGCGCCGCCAGTATCGCCCCGCCCGCTGGACCGGATTCCACCAGACGAATTGGAAACTCGGCCGCGGTCTCCAGGGTGGTGAGCCCGCCCCCGGACGTCATGAGCAGCACCGGGCTGCGGACGCCACGAGCTACGAGCTGATCCCGCAGACTTCGCAGATACCGACCCATCAGCGGTTTAACGTAGGCATTCGCACAGGCAGTAGACAGCCGTTCGTACTCGCGGATTTCCGGACATACCTCACACGCCAGCGTGACCGCTACCTCCGGCAATACGCGCCGCAGCGCTCGGGCGACCCGCTGCTCATGCTCCGCATTCGCATACGCATGCAGGAATCCAACGACCACGCTTTCAATGCTTTCATCGGCCAGGGTCTTAAGCGCCCTGTCCAGCGACGCCTCATCCAGAGGAATGAGCACCTCGCCACTGGCATCGAGCCGTTCAACGACCGGCAGGCGCAGCCGTCGCGGCACCAGCGGCTGAGGCCGATCGATGTTGATGTCGTACTGCTCGAAGCGGTTTTCGAACGCCATCTCCACCGCATCGCGGTGACCGTGGGTGGTGAGCAGCGCAGTTTTCGCGCCGTTGCGCTGGATCAGCGCATTGGTGGCCAGGGTGGTGCCGTGGAGAACCAGGGTCACGTCCCCGGGTCGCGCCTGTCCGAGCGCCAGCACGCGCTCCAGGCCCTCCATGACGCCGTTTGCCGGATCATCGTTGGTCGTGAGCACTTTGGTCGTGAATCGCTCAGTCTCATCCCCGGAATTGAGATCCAGCACCACGTCGGTAAAAGTACCGCCAATGTCGATGGCTAATCTGAATTGTCGATTGGCCTCGCTCACGACTCAGGCCACCGCCTGCTGGTGCTGGCCGAGCGTCCACATGCGCGAACCAAGCCCCATCACCAGCACCACAACCGCCATCGCTCCGCCGGTCACAAGCAGCGTGTTCTGAGGGCCCATCTGTTCCACCAGATAGCCATTTAAAACCGCCCCTAACGGACCGGCACCCATGAACGAGAACGCGTAAAACCCCATTACCCGGCCCCGCTGAGCTTCTGGCGCCTGTTCCTGCATGATTGTTCGCGACATCGTCATCGCAATTCCGCCACACATCCCCCAGATGAACAAGACAAACACCGCGACAGAAAAACCGGATGCTAACCCGGCGCCCGCAAGCACCACCGCACCGGCACCCTGGGAAAGAATCAGCGCCCGCCCGGGCCTCGCGATGTCCCCGAACCTCAGCAGCACAACGATCGTCGAGACCAGCCCGAGTGCGTTCGCGCCGTTGATCAACGCCAGATCCTGAGCCGAGCCGGCAAACACTTCGCGTACCAGCAACGGCAACGTCACGATATAGGCGCCCATGAAAAACATCGCCATTGCCACGTTCTGGACCACGATCACCCGCATCGATGGGGAC
>JAYGEV010000182.1:0-2930 GCA_046582225.1 Pseudomonadales bacterium | reverse complement strand
ACGGACTCACATCCGCGCCGCCGGCTTCGAGCAACAGAACCCGCTGGCGCCCATCTTCGGACAGCCGGTTGGCCAGCACGCACCCGGCGGAACCCGCGCCCACGATGATGTAGTCGAATTCGCCGGGCTGATCAGTTGCATCTGCCATGGCATCCCCCCATTCAGTGGCCAATCATGACGCTGGAAATTGGATCATTCGTGAGTTTTAATCAACCTCATGAGCGACAAACCTCTTTCCGAATACAGCCTTCTGGACCACGCGGTTCAGGCGGACCCGTTCGAGTTCTATGACAAGCTGCACAAAGAGTGCCCGGTGTATCGGATGCCGGAGACCGGTATGTACGTGGTCACGAGATTCGAGGATCTTGCCCACGTGCTGCGGACTCCGAAGGACTTTTCCAGCGATATCCGCGGCGGGGCCGGGCTTCAGGGCGATGGGACGAACCTGCACCAGGACATCATTGCCGAGCAGGGCTGGCCCCACACCGCTACTTTGCAGCGTACCGACCCACCGGTGCATACCCGGTATCGCAAGCTACTCAATAAGGTGTTCACCGGTAAGCGCATGAAGGCGCTTGCGCCGTCCATCGATGCGCTGTGCAACAGTTTGATCGACAAGTTCATCGACCGTGGTCGTTGCGAGTTCATCGACGAGTTTGCGCTGGCGTTTCCCGGCACCATCATCGCCGAGCAGATCGGCCTGGATCCCGGTGATCTGCATCGTTTCAAACGCTGGGCGGACGCCATGCTTGCGCCGGCCACCAAAATCCTGTCGCCTGAGGAGACGAGCGCGGCCGCCCAGATCGAAGTCGAAGCGCAGCACTACCTGGCCAGGGTATTCGATGAACGCCGGGCGGACCCGCAAGACGACATCATTTCAGGCCTGGTACATGCGCATGCAGACGGCGAGCCGCCGTTGACCATGAACGAATTGCAGAGCCTGATGCACCAGCTCATTACCGGCGGCTATGAGACGACCACCAGCGCGCTTGCCCACGGCATGTGGATGATCGTCCGTTTTCCTGAGCAGGCCGACCTGGTCAGGCGCGATCCAAAACTGTTGAACAATTTTGTAGAAGAAACACTTAGATTCGAAAGCCCGGTTCAGGGATTGGCCCGGCAGACCACACGAGATGTGGAGCTTAACGGCACGGTGATCCCGAAAGGTTCCATGGTGCTCGTGCGCTATGGCGCTGCCAACCGCGACGAGGCGAAGTTCCCCGATGCAGCGTCGTTCGATGTGAAGCGCGAAAAGGCGGTGACGCATATGGCGTTCGGCATGGGCGTGCACAGCTGTGTGGGGGCGCTGCTGGCCCGGCAGGAGTTGCGCAGTGCGTACGGTGCTTTGTTAAGCCGCATGGATGATATCGAGCTGGAGCAACCGTTGCCGGACCCGGTCACCCAGCCGAGCCTGTTCTTCATCCCCATCAAAGAGATGCACCTGAAGTTCAACAGGCGCGACCGATAGCCGAATCGGTCAATCGCTGGCGAGTTCCTCTTCGACGAAATCCAGCCGGTCCTGGCCGAAAAACATCTGATCACCGACAAAAAATGTCGGTGCGCCAAAAGCACCGCGATCGGCGGCCTCCTGAGTGTTGTTTTTCAACTCGCTCTTCACCTCGTCGGTATCGATGGCTGCCAGGTAGTGATCGCCGTCGAGACCGGCGCTGATCACGATGTCTTTGAGCACGCCAGCATCAGACAAGTCGCGGCCCTCGACAAACATCGCGGGATAGGCCTTGGCCATGAGTTGTTCCAGCACTCCTTCCCGGGCCGCAACCACTGCGGCCCGGTCTGACGGAAGAATGTTGATGAACCCGTTGGGGTTGGGGTTCAACGGCACCCCGTATCGCCGCGCGTAACGTTGCAGATCCCCCATGACCCATTTGCCTTTGTTCGGCACCGTGATGGGTGAACGGTTGCCGGTAAGCTCGTGCAGTCCGATGGTGAACATCGGTCGCCAGATGACCGTCGCGCCGGTACGCTCGCAGATTCCGGGCATCTGAGTCCAGGCCAGATAGCTCGGCGGGCTCAGGAAATCGAAGAAAATTTCTGCTGTTCTGCTCATTTGGTTACCTTGCTGATTTCTACCAGGGCTCCAGCCACGGTCGCAATTGTGTTTCGTGAAGCCACGCGCTGCGCGGCTGGCAATGAATCATCCAGTAGGTCTCGGCGATGTCGTCCGGGGAAAGTACGCCGTCGGCAGGACGTTCGGAGAACACTTTGGGCATCATGCGCCGGATCAGTGGCGTGTCGATGGGACCATCGATGATGATGTGCGCGACGTGGATGTTCTTCGGAAACAGTTCCCGCGCCATGCTCTCGCACAGGGCCCGCAAGGCATGTTTGGAGCCCGCGAATGCGGCCAGTCCCGATTTGCCTCGCAGCGCAGAGGTTGCGCCGGTAAACAGGATCGTGCCGCGACCACGCTCGACCATGCGCCTGGAGACCTCGCGCCCCATCAGAAATGCGCCAAACGTGTTGATCCGCCAGACCCGCTCGTAGGTCTCTGCGGGAAAATCGGTGATGCTGTGAGCGGCGCCTACGGCTGCGTTGTAGCAGGCAACCTCAATGGGACCCACCTCGTCTTCGATGCGATCGATAAGCGCCACTACCTGGTCTTCCTGGGTGGCGTCGCAGCTGTAGCCGAAAGCCTTACCACCTGCGCCTTCGATATCGTCGATCAGGCCTTGCAGCTTGTCGCCCTGCCGCCGGGCCATACACGCGACGTAGCCCTCGCGGGCAAAACGCTTGGCAACCGATCCGCCGGTTGCCACGCCTGCGCCGATGACCAGTGCCACCTTAGTGCTGTTTTCCGACACGTCGTCTCCTAAGATACTTTGGGTAAAACCAGGTACATGTCGTCGCCCGGACGCCATAGCTCGTGCGCGCGCTTCATCGCCGCCCAGCGACCGAGAATCGGCAACGGA
>JAYGEV010000140.1:0-2999 GCA_046582225.1 Pseudomonadales bacterium | reverse complement strand
CGAAGAACATGATGGATTCCGTGAACGCCAGTCTGAAACGCCTGAACACCGACTACATCGACCTGTACTGGGTGCACGCACGCGACTAGCTGACTCCGGTCGATGAGGTGATGCGCGGGCTCGACGATCTGGTCCGCCAGGGTAAAGTCCTGTATGTCGGGGTATCGGACACTCCAGCCTGGGTGGTCTCACAAGCCAATACGCTGGCCGAGTTGCGCGGGTAGAGCCGGTTCATCGGCCTGCAGATTCGCTACAGCCTGGTGGACCGCACCGTGGAGCGGGAATTGCTGCCCATGGCGCGCGCGCTGGATATCGCGGTGACCCCCTAGGGCATCGTGGGCTCGGGGGTATTGACGGGAAAGTATAATAAGGACTCGGCGGCCACCGGCCGTGCCCAGGGCCCCGGCGTTATTTCAGAGCGCAGCCTCACCATCGCCGCCGAGGTCATCGCGGTAGCCGACGAGCTGGAGGTGACTGCTTCCCAGGTCGCGATCGCCTGGGTACGCCGCGGTGAGGGCAACATTATTCCCCTGGTGGGCGCCAGAACCGAGGCACAGCTGGTGGAGAATCTCGGCAGCCTGGAAGTTACTCTCAACGAAGGCCAGCTCAAGCGGCTGAACGACGTCAGCGCTATCCAACCTGGATTTCCGCACGAAATGTTGCGGCCACAATCCCAGGGCACCGCCAAACGCGTCCACAATCACCGTGCCGCCTCGACCCCGGAATGGTAAAGCGTTAGCGCCCCGATCGCGGCTTATCTGTCCGCGACTTTATCGATAGAATTCGCTTCTTTATCAGCAGTTTCTACGAGAGGACACGAGATGGGCAAGTTGGACGACAAAGTAGCTCTGGTCACCGGCGCTGGCGGGGGGCTTGGCCGGTCGCACGCGTTGTTGCTGGCCAGCGAAGGCGCAGCCGTGGTCGTAAACGACCTGGGCGGTAGCCGGGATGGCTCCGGCGAAGGACACTCCATGGCCGACCAGGTGGTCGATGAAATCACCGCCGCGGGTGGTCGGGCCGTTGCCAACTACGGATCGGTGAGCGACGAGACCGCTGCCTCGCAGATGGTAAGCACTGCGGTCGAAGAGTTCGGCAGGATCGATATCTGCATCAACAACGCGGGCATCCTGCGCGACAAATCCTTCAAGAAAATGACCCATGAGATGTGGGACATCGTGATCGACGTACACCTGCGCGGAACCTACCTGGTGGCCAAAGCGGCCTGGGATCAGTTGGTGGCGCAAGGCGATGGCGGGCGCATCATCAACACCAGTTCCACCTCGGGCCTGATCGGCAATTTCGGGCAGACCAACTACGCGGCGGCGAAAGCCGGCATAGCTGGCCTGACCCGGGTGCTGGCTCTGGAAGGCAGGAAGTACGGGATTACCGTCAACACCCTGGCGCCCGCGGCCTGGTCGCGATTGACCGAAGACATCATGCCCGAGGGTACGCAGGATCGCCTGGGGCCGGAAAAAGTATCTCCGGTCGTCGTATGGTTGTGCACCGAAGATGCCGCAAAGGTGACTGGCCGCCAGTTCTGCGTCGGCCAGAATCGAATTAACCTGCTGTCGTGGCAGGTGACCGAGATCGCAAACAAAAACGCACTGGAGGAGCCGTGGACGCTCGACGAAGTGGGGGAGCGAATGGAGGCGAGCATGGACAGCTGGCCCAAGCTGCTCAAACCCATGGACGTATGAAAGTGCAGGGCTAACTGCTATGGCAACCGCGCGCTTTTTCGTCGGCCAGCTGGTCGACCACCTGATGTTCGGCTATCGGGGCGTGGTATTCGGTGTGGATTCGGAATTCAGCCTGAGCGAGGAATGGTACGACCAGGTGGCGCGCAGCCGTCCGCCAAAAGATCAGCCCTGGTACCAGGTGATGGTCGACGGCGCCACCAACACCACCTATGTTGCCGAACGCCACCTGCAGCCAAGCGAGAATTTAGCCCAGATCGACAATCCGTTTTTAGGCGAGTACTTCAGCGGCTTCAACGGCCACAAGTATCTGCCGCGACAGCCGGTCCACTAGCGCCGCACCGAAACCAGAGCATTACCAGGAGTTGCGCAACTCGCGCAGCTTCACGAACACCTCGCGCTGTGACGGCGACTCGCCCAGATCGGGAAAAGCCTCACGCAATCCCTTGATCACCGTTGCGCTGGTCAGGCGGAAAAACGTGTTGATCTCTTTTTCCTGGCCGAGCGAAGTCACCATTGCCGACTCGGGGTCGTGGTTGGCGCTCAGCTCATCAAGCAGCTTAGCGGCTGCCTGGTTGTCCGGTTCGCGATCCAGCGTGAACTCCAGGTTGTTGGTGATGTAGTCGTGGCCGGGATAGATGAGTGTTGTGTCGGGGAGTTTGTCGAGCTGGCTGGCGAAGGTATCGTACAGCTCGTTCGGATGCCCGCCGCCATGGCAGTTCCCGGCACCTGCGTTAAACAACGTATCGCCGCAGATCAGTGCGGGAGTGTCGGTCTGCGACAACATGCATACGTGGCTCATGGTGTGCCCGGGCGTATCCAGCGCCAGCAGCTCCACACTGCGGCCAACTTTCACCACGTCTCCCGCAGCCAGACCCACATCGATGCCCTCGATGCTGTCTTTGGCATTACTGTGAGCCAGCAGCTTGGCACCGGTCGCCTTGATCATCGGCGCGTTGCCACCGGTGTGGTCACCGTGCTCGTGGGTGTTGAGAATCTGAGTGATCTGCCAGCCTTTGTCTTTCGCGCGCGCCAGACACTTGTTGTAATCGAGCGGATCCACAGCCAGCGCTTCACCCGATTCCGGACAGACGACCAGATAGTTGAAATTACGATAGGCATTGCCGGTCCAGATCTGCTCGACAATCACTTGGGTTCCTTCTGGCAAGAAAACCACAGTGTAACTCACCTACCCGGCAGGGAATCTCTCAACGCGAAAGTCAGCCAGCAACTCAGAGCGCGAGCCGTCGATCAGCTCTAGCGCCGCCAGCTGGCCAACTACTCCCGCCAGAGAAACGCCGCTGT
>JAYGEV010000093.1:0-3159 GCA_046582225.1 Pseudomonadales bacterium | reverse complement strand
GCTAAGATTGCCGGGCTTCGAGCCGCCGGTGTAATTTGATCGCCCGGAGAAGGGAAAAGATTTGACGTTGTTCAAAGAACCCGACCGCCGCCGAATCTTTCTGCTGCGGCACGGAGAAGCGGCTTATATCGACGCCGAGGGACGCGTGACTGACGATCCACGAACCGTCCCGCTCACACCCACCGGTCAGATTCAGGCGCGCAAACAGGCCGCCGTTCTCGCCAGCGTCACGTTCGACAAGGCCATCTGTTCGGGCCTTGCGCGCACTCGGGAAACCGCAAAGCTGGTGCTGGCACATCGGGATCATCCACCGCTGGAGGTTGTCCCCGAGCTGGAGGAAATTCGCGGCGGCGGACGTCCTCTTGAGGTCTCCGACATGAAAGCCTGGCTTGGCCATGTGGCCAATCCCTGGGCGGGCGCCGATCAACCCGAGGCGAAGTTTCTCGGCGGCGAGCGCTTTGTCGATTTTGCCGATCGCATCATTCCCGCGTTCGACGCGATCATCGCCGATCAGTCGTGGCGCACTCTGTTGCTGGTGCTGCACGGTGCGGTAAACCGAATGATCTTCAATCACGTGATCGGCGTGCCGTGGCGGGGACAAACGTCCATCGAGCAGGACAACTGCTGCATCAATGTGATCGACGTCGACGGCGCCAGCGATGGTTCGGCCGAACGTTATCTCATCCGTGTGGTAAACCTGACCAGCTACGACCTGAACAAGTCCAGCATGCACCTGACAACCATGGAACAGGCGGCCAAACGCATCGCTGCCGATCTGGAGGCCGCTGGCAGCTAGGCAAAGGCCGGCATCACCTCTTCGATGAACATCTGCAACGTATCCCAGTCAACGGGTGGGCGCAAAGCAATGTTCAACCCGTCCACACCGGCGTCAACGTACTCGGCTATCCTGTCAACGGCCTGGCTGGCGCTACCGGCCAGAGAACCGCTTGGATTCACCTGCGGCGTGGCGCCACCCAGGTAGAAACCAACATTCACGCTGGTCTGGATCTCGGCTGCATCCCGATTGTGCTTGTCGCAGGCATGGCGCAGGCGCTCGAGACGATCCGCGACGCTGCGCGGAGACAGATACGGCATGTTGTATCCATCCCCGTAGCGAGCCGCGAGCCCCGGTGTGCGATGCTTTCCCGTGCCACCAACCCACAGGCGCATATTTGGGTTCAACGGTTTCGGGCTGCACACCGCACCTTGCACCTGATAGTGCTCACCTGAGAAGTTCGTCACCTCATCGTGGAGCAGCGAACGAATGATCGTCAGCGCTTCTTCCAGCTGATCCATACGCTTACCAAGCGGCGGAAAGCCGTATCCGAATTCCCTGAACTCGTCTTCCAGCCAGCCGGCACCAATGCCGATTTCCGCACGGCCCCCGGAAAGATGATCGATGGTGACGGCCGCTTTGGCCAGCATGCCTGGACTTCTGAACAATGCGCAGAAAACAAGACACCCCACGCGGACGTTGCTGGTTGATGCCGCCAGCCCTGCCATCGCAGCGACGCCTTCAAAGCATGGATTGTTACGATCCTGCAGAGGGTTCGCGTAAAAGTGGTCCCACACCGAGATCCAGTGGAATCCATTCTCATCTCCGGTACGCCACAGCCGACGCAGCTCATCCATGGTGAGATCCTGAGGACCTGCGTGCATACCGATTTTCATTTCCAGCCTGCCTGGTCAATCGCCGGTAAACTGCGGCGGCCGTTTCTCTGCAAACGATCGAACGCCTTCCGCAAAATCGTTGGAGCGAAACAGATTCAATACCGACATCAGCACGTGATGAGAATGGCTTTCAAAATCCTGGGTCAGGCCGTGGCGAAACAGCCGCTTCAACTCGGAAATAGCCAACGGCGCATTGCCCGCAATCTTCTCGGACCATTCGGTGGCAACGGCTTCGAGTTCGTCCGCGGGGACCGCTTTGTTCGCCAGCCCATACTCCACGGACTGCTGCGCATTGAGCGTGTCACCGAGCATGGTCAACTCGCAGGCCTTCGCCCACCCGAGCAGGCGCGGCAGATACCAGGTGCCACCGCTTTCGGGCACCACACCCATCTTTGCGAAGCCCGGCATGAAGATGGCCTTGTCCGACATCAGCCGCATATCGCATCCCAGCGCCAGATCCAAACCGTATCCCGCGGCCGCTCCATTCACCGCCGCTATTACCGGCGTGTCGATGCGCTGCAGCGTTACCGTGCAGATCTCGCGTGTGGAGAAGTGCCGCGCGCCCGCCGAAGCAAGCCCGGCGCCGCCAATACCTTCCCCACGCGCTGCCTGCTTGAGGTCAAGACCGGCACAAAACGCACGACCCGCACCCGTGAGCACAATGACGCGTACGTTAGCGTCGTCATCGGCGGCTTTGAGCACCTCATTGAGTTCGTACAGCATCTGTCCGGTGATCGAGTTCATCGCCTCTGGCCGGTTCAACGTCAACCAGCGTACGTGGCCTCTATCTTCGACCAGAATCTCGGCTTGTTTATCTCCCATGTTTGGCTCCCAGTAGAGAAACCTCATTGTGCACCTGCTGGCGAACGTGGCAACATCGACGGTCGATTTCCCTGCGGCGGTTGATTTTGGCAAACACAATCATTGGCGGAACGCTGATCGGAATCGCCGCAGCCTGGCTGTGGTTGAGCCTGGGTCGCATTTCCGGCATCAGCGGAATCGCCGCCCAGGCACTGACCAGAACCGGTGCGAACGCGTGGCCGGTACTGTTCGTGATCGGGTTGGGCGCTGGCGGCTGGCTCGGCAACGCGATCAACGGCGCCCCGCCGATACCTCACCTGGCCACCGCAGACGTGCTGATGCTTGTCGGTGCCGGGCTGCTCGTTGGTTTCGGCACCAGGCTCGGGTCCGGGTGTACCAGCGGCCACGGCGTGTGCGGCAGCGCCCGGCTGTCGAGACGCTCGATATCGGCCACTGCGATATTCATCGTGATCGGAATGCTCACGGCCACACTGGTGCATGCATCGTGAGTAAATCACTGGCTGCACTGATCGCCGGTGTCGTTTTCGGCACGGGCCTGAGCATCTCCGGGATGACCGATCCGCAGGTTGTACTGGCATTCCTGACCCTGAACGCCAACTGGGACCCATCCCTGATGCTGGTAATGGTCAGTGCGATCGCGGTGACGGCATTGGGCTACCGCGCAGC
>JAYGEV010000051.1:0-2064 GCA_046582225.1 Pseudomonadales bacterium | reverse complement strand
CGGATCGTCACCAAGCTGCTTCATGCCCAGACTGACGCGATTCTTCTCTCGATCAAATTTGAGGATCTTGACGTCTACTTCATCACCAACATTGACCATCTCGCTGGGATGACGAATCCGGCGCCACGCCATGTCGGTAATATGCAACAGACCATCTACACCACCGAGATCCACGAACGCGCCGTAGTCGGTGAGGTTTTTGACGATGCCTTTTACGTCCTGGCCTTCCTGCAACGACTCGAGCAGCGCCTCCCGCTCAACGCTGTTCTCCTGCTCGAGAACCGCACGTCGTGATACCACGACGTTGTTGCGCTTCTGGTCGAGCTTGATGACTTTGAATTCCAGGGGTTTGCCTTCGAGGTGCGTGGTTTCACGCAATGGTCGAATGTCTACCAGCGAACCCGGCAGGAACGCACGGATGTCGTTGATATCGACGGTGAACCCACCTTTGACCTTGCCGTTGATGATTCCGGTGATAACTTCGGTTTTGTTGAAGGCATCTTCCAGCATCATCCAGGATTCTGCGCGCCTGGCTTTTTCGCGCGACAGCCGCGTCTCTCCCCAGCCATCGTCAACGACTTCCATGGCGACCTGTACCTGATCGCCCACAGAAAGCGAGAGCTCGCCTTGTTCGTTGAGAAACTGGTTGCGGGGAATTACGCCTTCGGACTTCAAGCCCGCATGGACGACAACCCACTCACTGTCTATGTCCACCACCGTGCCGGTTACGATGGAACCCGGTTCCATCTCGATGGTTTTTAAACTTTCTTCGAATAGATCGGCAAAACTTTCGCTCATGTATTTGGTCACACCGGGCGGTGCGACATCTCCGTGTTTACGGGCGGCCGCTTGTCGGCGACGTGCCCTGGTTGGTTATGTTTGTGTGCCCTTCGTCAAACCCAGCGCTACAGCTTCAGCGTAGACTCGTTGCACCACCGCGTCGATCGACATATCGGTGCTGTCAATGAGAATCGCGTCACCTGCGGGTTGTAGCGGCGATACGGCACGCCCCCTATCTCGCTCATCTCTTTCCCGGATGCTCTCGAGAAGGTCGCGCAAGTTAACACTTAAGCCTTTGTTTTTCAATTGATTATAGCGACGCATGGCCCTGGCTTCTGGGTTCGCGTCGAGAAAGATCTTGAGCGCCGCAGCGGGGAACACCACCGTACCCATGTCGCGGCCGTCGGCCACCAATCCCGGGGGCTGACACATGCTGCGCTGCTGCTCGAGAACTGCCGCGCGCACGGCCGGCAGCGCAGCGACCCGGGATGACCCTGTGCTGACCACTTCGGTTCGAATGGTGAGGGTCAGATCCTGTCCATCCACCAGGAGCCGGTCCGGCTCGAAGCGAATCTCCAGACCATCCGCCACGGCCGCGAGTTCTGACTCGTCATCCAGCGGCACCTTCCGCGCAATCGCGACCGCGGCAACGATGCGATATAAGGCCCCGCTGTCGAGCAGGTGCCACCCCAGGCGCTCGGCGAGCCGTGCAGCCAGTGTTCCTTTACCCGATCCGCTGGGACCGTCGATCGCGATGACGGGTACCGGGTGCGCCTGCCCGGAAGGCTCAGTCATTGGACTCAGTCACCCGCGTAGTGCTGACGTCGCTTTCTGGCGCCGTCGATCAAGCGCCTCAGCGCTTCGATATCTTCACTGGCAACGGCGTCGCGAATCGTGGCGAGGTCGGTATCGAATGCGTCCAGAGCTTGCAGCAACGCGTCCTTGTTCAGGCCGAATATGGCAGACCACATTCGTGAGTCAGAACCACCGATGCGGCTGAAGTCTCTGAATCCCCCGCCGGCGTGATCGAGATGGGTTGGCTCCACACGTTGCAGATAGGCAAAGGCCAACAGGTGCGGGAGATGGCTGGTGAGCGCATATACCTCATCGTGCGCCTGCGGGTCCATGACCTGGACGCGCGCGCCAAGGCTGCGCCACCAGAACGCGACCTGCTCCAGCGCAGCGGCGTCGGTGTCCTGGCAGGGGGCCTGAATAACCAGCCGATCAGCGAACAGATCTTCGTCCGCCGCACCCGGGCCACTGAACTCTCTACCGGCGATGGGA
>JAYGEV010000032.1:0-1925 GCA_046582225.1 Pseudomonadales bacterium | reverse complement strand
AACGATGCCGAAATTCTCGAGCTCGGCATGCTCACCGGCCAGTACATCGGGTTCGGGCGCCTGTTAAAGGTGCTCGATCTCGAGCCGCGGGTCTGTCCGGTCGACTAGCTCCTTAGTGATGACTGGGCGCCGGTCAGCAATGCCGCCTGCGGATCCGCAGCGGCCCGACGATGCCGCCTGGTCGCGACGGCGGTTTCTCGGAGCGGGCGCCGTCGTGGCGCTTCAGCGCGCGCTCAGGTGCGCTGTTCCTTACGCGCGATTCATGCCCGCAGGCCTCATGCCGATTCTGCATGCGCAAGCTCAGTCGTCCAGCGCGATGAGCGAATATTCGGACTTGCGGGTTCTCAACACCCGTCCGCTCAACGCAGAAACCCCCGCACATCTGCTCGACGACGACGTGACGCCTGCGTCCCGGCTGTTCGTGCGCAACAACGGCATCGCGCCGGTCGATATCGATGCGGGTCGCTGGCGATTGTCGGTGACGGGCGAGGCTTGCGAAAATCCGCAGGTGTTTTCAATTGATGATCTCAAACGGCAGTTCAAACAGCATACCTATCGCCTCCAGCTGGAATGCGGCGGCAACGGGCGCTCTGAGTTCCGTCCCCGGGTAGCGGGCAATCAATGGAGCACCGGCGCGATTGGTTGTCCGCAGTGGACGGGGGTGCGCCTGGCCGATGTTCTGCAGGCTTGCGGGGTGCGCGATGACGCCGTTTACATCGGATACCGAGGTGCTGACACGCACCTTTCGGGTGCGCTGGATAAAGATCCAATTTCTCGGGGAGTCCCCCTCAGTAAGGCGCTAGAGAACGAATCGCTCATCGCATTTTCGATGAATGGTGAGCTGATTCCAGCGGTACACGGTGCGCCCTTGCGGCTGGTTTGCGGTGGCTGGCCTGCTTCGGTCTGCGGTAAATGGCTCACCGGGTTGTTGATTCGGGATCGGATTCACGATGGTGCCAAAATGATGGGAACCTCGTATCGCGTTCCGTGTCGCCCGGTTGCGGCCGGACAGAATGTCGCCGATGAAGACATGTGCATCATTGAATCGATACCGGTGAAATCTCTGGTGACCTTCCCACGAAGCGGCGTCAGCGTGGTGGCAGGAACGGCATTCGAAGTGCGTGGGCATGCGTGGGCAGGAGATCTTGCGGTGGCCGCCGTTGAGGTCAGCACGGATTTTGGAGCCTCCTGGATTGCCGCGGAGCTCGAGCCGCCGCCCAACCGCCTCGCATGGCAACGCTGGCGATCGCGGCCGATCCTGCCGATTGCCGGTTACTATGAAATCTGGGCCCGAGCCACCGACAGCAATGGTCGTAGTCAGCCCATGCTGGTGCCCGGCTGGAATCCCAAGGGGTATCTGAATAATGCGGCGCACCGCATCGCGGTAATGGCGGTGTGATCACCCGATCGGGATTCTTCGCACTGTGGCTGGCGTTGACCCCGGCAATGGCCGCGGAACGGGACCCGATGACGGGTCTGATCATCGCGCCAGGTTGGGAGATGGTGCGGTCATATTGTGGAACGTGTCACTCGCATCGGCTGGTGACCTCACAGCGCGGTGACGCAACGTTCTGGCTGGACATCATCCGCTGGATGCAGCGTACGCAGAATCTCCCTCAGCTGTATGCCGAGCACGAGCGCACGATCGTCGCGTACCTTGCTGCCAATTATGACGAGACCGACTGGGGTCGGCGACCGCCGCTCCCAAGCCGATTGCTGCCTGGGCCCTCCGGCTGAACTAGCGCCGGCGCCGGGTCCCGGGCAATCCGTCGACCAGGGTGTCTGCTCCAAGCCAGAATGCCAGCTTCAGCCGGTCAAACCAGGCCATCCCTGCGCAGAGCGCCGCGGCGAACAGGAACAGCACCCCGGGTATTACCGGAACCACTAGACCGATAAGCCCGAGCAGGAGCAGCGCGAGAGTCATC
>JAYGEV010000432.1:0-3132 GCA_046582225.1 Pseudomonadales bacterium | reverse complement strand
ACGACGCTTTCGAAGAGGTCGCCAATCACCGATACAACGACTAATCCGGCAATCGTCGCCAACCACCAGGCCGAGTACCCCAACAGCAGCAGGCTGATTCCGCAAATGATCAGGCTCAAGATCAGTCCGCCGATAGCACCCTCCCAGGTCTTTCCCGGACTCACAGCAAGTGCAAGCTTACGCCGGCCGAACTGACGGCCCACAAAGTACCCGCCAATGTCCACGCCCCAGACGAGCATCAGCAGCCACAAAAGCCAGTTCGCACCATTTTCGCCTGGCTCTGCGCGAATCACGATCAGCGCGATCCATGCAGCCAGCAGGATGATCAAACCGATTCCACCGGCAATCCAGGGATTTGCAATCGGTTCGGATCCTCGAGGATAGGACATCACGATGACCGCCGCCGCCAGCCACATACCGGCGCCAACCCACAACCCAACCCCGAACCAGCCTTGCAACGCCCACCAGGCCAGCGCCGCAAGCAGTCCGAACAGGCCAACATATGTGAACCGCCGAGGAACGCCTTCCAGGCCGATCAGTCCCGCCCATTCATACGCCGCCAGGGCCGCAACAACCCAGAAAAACAGTGCGAACCACCCCAGCGGCAGCAGGTAGATGGTGGCAACCGCCAGCGGCGCGATGATCAGACCCGTAATGATGCGGGTGCGAAGCACCTGCTACGCCCGGCGGCCGAATCGGCGCTTTCGCTCGTCAAACCAGCTGAATGCCTCTGCCAGGCAATCGGCGTCAAAATCCGGCCAGAACGCGTCGGTAAAGTAGAGTTCCGTGTACGCGAAATCCCAAAGCAGAAAGTTGCTGACCCGATGGTCTCCGCCGGTACGGATACAGATGTCCGGCGCCGGCAGGTTGCCCAGGGACAGGTATCCTGCGAACAGCTCCTCATCGATATCTGCGGGGTCCACCAGGCCCTGCCTGACATCGTTTGCCAGCCTTCGCGCGGCTTCGGTGATATCCCAACGCCCGCCAAAATTTGCCGCAATGCTGAGCGCCATCCGGTCGTTGTCCCGAGTCTGTGCCTCGGCGCGATTCATGTGCATCTGTAGATCAGAGGGAAAGCGACTTCGGTCACCGATGACCTGGAGCCTCACGTTGCGTCGATCCAGTTCATCAAGATCATTTTCAAGAACGTTGCGCATGAGTTCCATCAGCAACTTTACCTCGCGTCGAGGACGTCGCCAGTTTTCGGTACTGAACGCGAACAAGGTCAAACACGTGACACCGAGGTCAGCGCAGGCCTCAGCCATCGGGCGAACGTTGCGCGCTCCGGCACGATGCCCTGCCGCACCCGGGAGATGGCGTCGCTTCGCCCAGCGATGATTGCCATCCATGATGATGGCGACATGCCGAGGCACGACCTCCTCGTCGGAGGCATCACGCAACGCGGTTTTTCCCGTTTTCAACGGAACTTCCGACATGCTACCTAGTGCTCTGGTGCCTGATTTTGAGATGACTTGCGCACTAAATTTCCATCAATTCGGTTTCTTTCGCCCCCAATGCTGAGTCGATCTCGCCAACTCGCTTGTCTGTGAGTTTCTGGATATCTTCTTCAGCTTTGTGCCCCGCATCTTCGGCAACATCTTTCTCTTTGACCAACTCACGTACGTCATGTATCGCATCGCGACGGATGTTGCGCACAGCGACCCGCGCTCCCTCGGCCTCGTGCTTGGCCTGGCGGGCAAGATCACGCCGGTTTTCTTCGGTCAACGCAGGCAACGGCAACCGGACCAGGTCGCTGGTTGCCGCGGGGGTAATGCCGATGTCACTTTTCAACACTGCTTTTTGAATGTCGGGAATCAACTTCTTTTCCCAAGGCGTAATCACCAGGGTGCGGGCATCTTCCACGATGATCGAGGCTACCTGATTGAGTGGTGTATCGTTGCCGTAGTAGGCGATCTCAATGCCATCAACCAGGCTCGGACTGGCCCTGCCGGTGCGGATCCTCCCCAGTGTCGAACGCAAGGCGTCCAGCGACTTGCCCATACGTTCATCGGCATTTGTTTTGATTTCTTCGATCATGGCTGTCGCCTGACGGGGACGATTCGGGTGCCAACCTTGTCACCGTTGATAATCCGGGTCAACGTGTCAGCACTACCCATATCGAAAACCACCAGCGGCATGTCGTGATCCCGGCACAGAGAGATGGCCGTCTGATCCATCACCTGCAGATTCCGGGCGAGCACCTCATCGTAGGTGATCTCATCAAAGCGCTCCGCATCCGGGTGCTGCATTGGGTCCGCGCTGTAGACGCCATCGACTTTCGTCGCTTTAAGCACGACGTCGGCGCCAATCTCGATACCTCGCAGACAAGCGGCCGTGTCAGTCGTGAAAAAGGGGTTACCGGTACCTGCCACGAACAGCACGACCGATCCACTTTCCAACAACCGCACTGCAAGATCACGTTCATATTTGGCGACAACGCCGGATATTTCGACTGCAGATAACGCCTGGGCCGCAAGGCCTTGAGCGCGCAGCATGTCACGAAAAGCAAGACCGTTCATCACCGTTGCCAGCATGCCCATCTGGTCGCCGGTGACTCGGTCCATTCCAGCAGCTTGAAGGGTTGCACCGCGGAACAGGTTGCCACCACCAATCACCAGACCGATCTGCACACCACCGGTCACGGCGGTAGCGATCTCCTTACAGATCCGACGAACAATACCAGGGTCGATCCCGTACCCGACCTTCCCGGCAAGGGCCTCTCCGCTTAGCTTGAGTAACACACGCCGCAATGCGCAAAGCCTTTTCTGATCAGAGCGGGATCAGATGTTAGTCTGTGCCTTTGATCTGTGCTGCGACTTCCGCGGCAAAGTCCTGCTCGGCGACTTCGATTCCTTCACCAACTTCGAATCGAACAAAACCGCGACAGGAAAGCTCTGCGTCTGCGAGCAGCTTTCCGACCTTGATATCACCATCTTTGACGAACGGTTGATCAACCAGGCTCACTTCCGATAGGAACTTACGCATCCGACCTTCAACCATCTTCTCAATGATCTCGGCAGGTTTGCCGCTGTCAGCGGCTTGCGCCGCAAAAATTTCGCGTTCCTTGGCCAGCAGATCAGCAGGCACCTGCGAGGCTTCGACAACCATCGGACTGATGGCCGTGATATGCAT
>JAYGEV010000400.1:0-13467 GCA_046582225.1 Pseudomonadales bacterium | reverse complement strand
GCTGGATGACGCGGGAGGTGTCTGGGTTCAACAAGATGCGGACATCAGTTTTGAGTATTCCGCTTCGATGAATGCTTCGTCACTGAACAGATTCCGATAAGCGGTGCAATGATCCGCCTGATCCTCAAAAGAACTATCGGCTAACAGTCGCTCTTTCAGATCAACGGTGGACAACCGGTCGTTGACCATCCTGATGCCTTGATCGGATCCGGTATCAAACACCATCAGTCGAGGTACCGCAGTTTCCGAGTTATCCCATCGCGTCCACCGCGTTTGTGACCCCGACCGCCCATTACCCGGGTCACCACTGTGGGCAAATTCCGCCCAGTAAGAGCCCATCTGGTTAGAGACGTCGACAAATTCTTGCTGCATTGAACCAGGGAAAATCACCCGAAACGGTTTTGGAAAGTTACCGAATACAAATGGCAGCTCAAGCCCATGCGCAGCACCCAGTAGATCTTCCAGTTCAATGAACCCGAGATTGCGCCAGTCATCGACATCGAATCTGTAGGCGAACACATCACCATTACCGGCGCGGCTCATCGCATTTGCGAGATCGTCTACGGCACGTATCTTCCAGGCGTCGGTGCAGTATCGACTGTCGCGGTCATACCCTTGGAGGTCATTGAATCCCGAAGGCAGACCGAACGTCTTATCAATTGCGTCGCTGGTGAATGCCGTGAACAGTTTGCACTCGTCACGATTCGTCCCCAGGATCACGGGGACCAGGTTGTAGGTATTACCGGAAAATATTTCGTTCGTGGTCATGTTTTTCGGCAGGACGTAACCATCCGCAAAAATGTCGGGACTACCCAGCATCCCGGCAAAACCGTCCGAGTAGAGGCTGAGCAACTCTTCCGGGCTCAGCTGGTGCAACGCGGCCGACAGTTCAAACGATTCCATGTCGTCCTGAACCTGTTTTGCCTCGTCGCGGGTCTCCGCAAGGGACTCATTGATCAGGAGTTGGTTGACGATTTCTCTGGAGCTGAACCGGTGCCCTGGTTGTGCGTCATCAATGTAATTTTCTGCAGTTTCAGTAGTGGTCATGACCAGGCCACCACTTTGAGAAACGGCTTTGTGAAATAACCCCTTCGCCAGCGAGGAGGCCATCATGGTCAGGACGTTAAACCCGCCTGCCGATTCACCAAAAATCGTGACGTTGTCAGGGTCGCCACCGAACGCAGCCACATTATTCTGAACCCACCGCAGCGCGAAAATGATATCCAGAGTGCCGTAGTTGCCCGATTGGTCGGCTTGGGTACTCGTTTCGTTAGTCAGCGCGGGGTGCCTGAACCAACCCAGCGGTCCCAGGCGGTAGTTGATACTCACAACCACAATCCCATGCTCTGCGCTCAGGCGTGCGCCGTCGTAGATCGAGGTGCCTGCTTCTCCGACGCTGTTGCCGCCGCCATGAATCCAGAACATCACGGGCAACGCCCAGGCTTCGTCCTTATCGCTTTGGGGTGACCACACATTGATAAACAGGCAGTCTTCGTTACCGCTCAACCCCCCCGGGGCCCGTTGCGGGCATGGATCGCCGAAATCCAGCATCTCCCGGGTCTCGTGCCATGCGTCCGCGGCGCGAGGTGCCCGCCAGCGCAAATCCCCAGCGGGTGTCTTTGCATATGGAATGCCCAGCCACCTCGAGACACCTTCCCCCGAAAAACCGACAATTTTTCCGGACGAGATTTGTCTCAGCGTCAAATCGCTCGCAACAGGGACCGAATCGCTATCGGGAACGAGATAAAGATACAGTCCGAGCGCACCCGTCAGCACAAGTGCGACAACGGTAGCCAGGGTGAGGGCCAATATCCGCATAGGTGAAGTTCAGGAGCTGCTGCGTTTACCCGTGAAGGGTACCGCACCACGCGGGTTCTGCACGCTGCCGGTCATGTCATCACCGTTGATCGACCCAGTGTAGTTCACATTGATATCGCCAATGGGCACCGTGATCACCAGGGGAAAAGCAAAGTTGTTACCGTCGACGGTAATGGTATCGACAACGATGGGCCCACGAAGACTGTTGTAGACGCCTGAGTACACCTCGTCAGTCTGCCTGATTACGAGCGTGGGGTGCTGCACGCCTCTGGGGGTGTCAATACTCAAGATCCAGGTTCCGGCCAACTCATCTGCAAGCGCGACGCTGCTGAACAGCAGGCAGAAAACAAAAATGGAACGCCGCAGCACAGCCTTTGGGGATCGCTTCACAGACATGCCTCGACAAGTTTCGCAGCTTCACAGCCTACCACTGATCGCGCTGCCGATAGGTCCAGTTGTCACGAGACGTTGGTTAGCCGTATAACCAGACCTTGACCATCAACTTGAGTACCGAATCTTGAGTACGCCAGCCAGGTTTCTGGATCAGAAATTCATCAACAGGTGGAATCTGTTCTGGCTGATTACGGTGCCGGTCTCCGCAGCCATTGCAATCGCGATGAGCCGTGTCGATCTGTCGCAGGCTGAAAACGTCTCTTTCATGATCCAGTTTTCAGTGCGCTGCTCGGTGGCACTGCTGTACGTGGCGTTCGCGTCGTCTGCCCTGCACGTGGTTTTCCCCAGCCCGTTCAGCCGCTGGCTTTTGCGCAATCGAAATATGGTAGGGCTTAGTTTCGCAGCTGCAATGGGCTGGCAGCTGCTGTTTATTCTATGGCTGGTGGGCGGGCATACGCAACACTACGTCGCTGAGGTCTATCTGCTGAGCGATGCCATCGAAGGGGTGATGGGTTATGCGTTTCTTATCGCTATGGTCCTGACTTCATTCAAATTTGGCCGCAGTCGGTTAACCAGTCAGCAATGGAAGCTACTCCACCGGAGCGCAATCTATTACATATGGGCCTACGCCTGGAGCGTGTATTGGTTCGAGCTTTTCTACTACGACAATCCAGCACCCATCGACTACGTCTACTACTGGGGCGGCTTCCTCGCCTGGGGACTGCGGATGTGTGCGTGGAGTAAAAAGCAAATCCGACAATCTGCGGCGCATAGCCCGGCCTAACCAGTGAAAAAGAAAACGACCCAATCCGCCAGCCGGGGTATCGGGCAGCTGCCGTATCTACTGTCTGGCGCTGCCATGGTAATCGTCGGCCTGATAGCCAGTAGCTCTGGTTCAGTCTGGAGCCCACCCGTTTACGCGTTTCTCGCTGACATTGAAACAGTTCAAACAGTTGGAACCTATGTGCCGTATTTCCCGTTTGTGCCGTTTTTCCCGGTATTTCTCATCATGTTTGGTGCTGCCCTGATCGTTAAGTCCCGGCAATAGCCTTTCATCGGTTAAGATTCACAGTGATGCTGCCAACGTCCATCAAACTGGTCCACACATCCGACGTACACCTCGATAGTCGATACACCAGCGATGTTGAAGGTGGTTTCCGCAACGGCGCCGAGCGCGCATTTGCCGCGGTGGTGACCTGCACAAAGGCAGAGAACGCCGACCTTCTGCTGATTGTCGGCGACCTGTTCGACCACAATCGGGTCGGCGAAAGTGATTTCGATTTCGTTTGCAGCCAACTTGCGCGCGTTACGTGCCCGGTGGTGCTGCTTCCCGGCAACCACGACGTACACGACGAATCCTCCGTGTGGCATCGGCTAGAGGCGGCGGGCACCGGCGGACACGTGCATGCACTGCTTGACCACGACGGCGAGCGCATCGAATTGAACGATATCGGAACGAAGGTCTGGGGCCGAGCGATGGCCGAGCACGCGCCCGATAACGTTCCTTTGAGCGACACCCCGAATCGACAGGAGCACGCCTGGAACATCGGGATGGCACACGGTCTGGTGGTTTCGGAGCGAGCAGGATACGGGTCCTCGCAGATCACCCACAACGAGATCCGCACTTCAGGGTTCGACTATCTGGCGCTCGGACATGTGCACGTTTGGGGCGACATGAGCCAGGGATCTACCCAAGCCTGCTATCCAGGGTCGCCGGTCGCCGCGTATGCGTCGATCAACGGCGGGCACGTGGCAATCGTCACGCTATGTCCCGAAACCGGCGTCGACGTGGAACAACGCCAGATTGACTGGCGCGAGGCAGTACCGGATCTGTAACGCTGGCAGATCTAACGGGATTCAATCTGACGGGTTGCGCCCGGTAAGACCTGACCCCGTTTCGATCCGGTGTATCCGGTTTCGGGTTGATAGGCAATTTCGCCGCCGATGATGACGGTGTCTATGCCGATCGCGCCACGCACGTAGCGACTGCCCTCGCCCGGTACGTCCTGGACGTAGGTTTCCGGTCCGCGATCCACGGTGTCGGGGTCGAAGATTGTGATGTCTGCCACGAAGCCTTCCCGCAACAGTCCACGCTCTGGCAATCCCCAGATGTTTGCGACATCGGAGGTTACCTTTTTCACCGCAGACTCCAGGCTCATGGCAGCTTCGTCGCGGACGAATTTGCTAAACAGATAACCGGTATCCCCATACGTGGCGAACGACAGGATATGTGCGCCGCCATCGCTGGCGCCAATGTGGACCAGCGGGTCTGTAAGCAGTGCCGCCACTTTCTCAGCGTCGCTGTGACCCATGTCAGAAAACAGAAAATGTGCCTGCAGGTCTTCCTCCAAGGACAAATCGATCATCGTGTCCACAATGCCGGTATTTCGTTGGGCGGCAATATCTGCCAGCTTCATGCCCACCAGTGACTGGTTGTTCGCAGTTTGCACCTGGCGCAGCACCAACCGCTCCCACATGCTGTTCATGCTGGCTGCTTCCTGCACGAGTTCCCCACGACGCTCAGGGTCACTGAATGCCTTCACGATGTCGTCATGCGTTCCATGGCGCATGATCGCGTACCAACCTCGCATTCTGATAAACAGCAGACTCGGAACCTCAAACGAGAAGCTGATGTCTATCGGGCGCGTCTGTACTTGCGGCCAAACGCGCGCGCCCATGGCGGTCTGTTCACGAACGCGGGCCATTATTTTGTCCGCAACCACGGTGTCATTGGCGTTTACGAGAACGGGTGAAAGCGTCGTGGGAATGCCATGCTTTAGTGACAGGTTCGCCAACTCATCCACTCGCGCCACGCTCACGTCCGCGTCGAAAAATTCGTGCACGATCTGCAACATGCGGCCGTACTCTCCTAATACGGCGGCCAGCGCGTCCAGTTCGGCTGCATCAGCATAGCGGCTGGGCACGGGTTGCAAGGTTTCGTCCATGTCGATAAAGCTCGTGGACAATCCCACCGCACCCGCTTCCAGACACTCGCGCAGTAACGCCTGAAGCTGTGTCACCTCTTCAGGTGTCGCGGCTCGCTCCATGGCCGCATCGCCCATTACCCACAAACGCAGCACGCTGTGGCCAACCAACGGCGCGACATTGATCGTCAGGTCGCGTTCAAGGCGCTCGACAAATTCTGCAAAGGTTTCCCAGTCCCACTCCACGCCCACCTCGAAGGCTTTCAGCGGCATCTCTTCAATTTGATTGAACATGCCGACGAGTTTCTTACGATGTTCCGCCTTCAGCGGTGCCAGCGACAAAGAACAGTTGCCAGGTACGACCGTCGTGACACCATGCTCCACGGCGGGCTTGCACGCTCCGTCCCACAGAAGCTGGGCGTCGAAGTGGGTATGCGGGTCGATGAACCCGGGCGCGATCACCTTGCCCTGGGCGTCCACCGAATGTCTGGCGGGCGCATTCAGCTTACCGATCTTGCGGATACGACCGTCGCTGATCGCGACATCACCGGCGAAGGCCGGCAAGCCGGAGCCATCTACGATGAGTCCGTTTTTGAGGATCAGATCAAACATGCCGTCGCTCCCTGGGTATGGTGTTATTTGTATCGGTTGTAGCTGATGCTGAGCGCGTCGCGTACCTGCTGCCAGCTCTGGCCTATCAATTCGTCCAACTCGCCGGCTTTGCAGATATTCAGCAATGCCTCACTTGCGTGACGATCCAACGGCACTTCTGAGTTGCCACCACCGTCGTAGGCGATGGTCACGATGAGTTCCGCCGCTCCTTCGTGTGCAGCGGCAATCCGGACCCTCGCTATCTTCGCCGCCAACTCCCTCAGGCCGGCTTTGGCGCTTCAACGAAAATAATGTCGCTGGGCAATATCGAGTGTCCGGCCACTCCCACAGGGCGCATGAAAACGTGGAAATTCCAGCTTTGCAGCTGCCCGATCGCTTCTTCAGCGTCGGTCTGGGGCAATACGCGTGCAGCGATTGCCAGCCAGTCTTCGCCCGCAAGCGGGCGCACATATTTTCTGGCCACGGACAATTCCACAACGACGCGCTCTTGGTGATTTTGTCTTAGCCTATCAAATTGTCAGGTTGCACGCATCGCACGGAATTGGCTCGGGGGCAAGGATTCGAACCTTGATCTCCGGAGTCAGAGTCCGGCGTGCTACCGTTGCACCACCCCCGAAAGGGAGTATTTCGACAACGAGGTTCCACACGGGTTCCGCTCCGCTAACTCAATAGTATTGTCTCCACGCGTTTGCGCAGCGACGGGAGCAACTCCGCTTCGAACCAGGGATTTCGCCGCAACCAGATATTGTTTCGGGGACTCGGGTGCGGCAGCGACACGATGTCGGGCCAGTACGTGCGCCAAGCCCGAACGTTGTCTGTCAACGATACCCTCGATTCAAGGTGATAGGCCTGCGCGTACTGGCCGATCACCAGGGTGATCTGCAGATTTTTCAGTCGACCAAGCAGTTGCTCACGCCACGCGATCGCGCACTCGGGACGGGTCGACAGATCCCCTGATTTTCCGGTACCCGGATAACAGAACCCCATCGGGAGAATGGCAATGAGTTGCGCGTCGTAGAACACCTCACGAGTCACACCCATCCATTCGCGTAGCCGATTGCCACTGGCATCATCAAATGGGATACCGGATTCATGAACTTGCGTCTCGGAGCTTGTCCGGCGATCAGCAGCCGGGCGTGAGGGTGAAGCTGAACCACCGGGCGCGGCCCGTCGGGTAGGTGGGAAGCACAGATCGTGCAATCCCGCACCTCGTTGAGCAACGAAGAAAATCGCTTCACGAAGCTAACGCAGCCCAGTATCGATGCCTCTGGCACCGTGGAACTCGCGCGATCGCCGCCTAGTGCTCGTGAACAGCTAACGTCACCCCGCTCAATCCGAGGTGGCGGTCAGTAGACCAGCAACTCCTGGTTTTTCTCTCGGCCATGCACCACAGCGCCTTCGCGTTAATTTCCTCGCCGGTTACAATCAATCCAAGGACATGAGTACCCGGTCAAATAGTTCCGCGAAGGTCACAACTGCCGTATGTCGCTGTGGTGTGGATGCAACCGCCATGGACCTAGTCGTATTCGACCTGGACGGCACGCTACTGAACGCCTCCGCCAAAATCTCCTCGTACACGCGTAAGACCCTCGAGCTTTTGTCTAAACGGGGCATCGCCTACACCGTGGCAACGGGCCGTGCACTGCATGCGTCGCGCGGGATTCTCGATGGCCACGGTTTTCGCTTGCCGCAGGCGTACAAGAACGGCGTCCTGATCTGGAATCCCACCGAGAAAGACTACAGCCACCACAACTTTCTGACCCTCATTGAGATCCAGCACATACTGGATGCGGTGCTGCGCCAGCAGGTCACGCCGTTCATGTTTACCCTGGAGCCGGGAAACGTACATCGCGTCTACCACCCGCCGGTGCAGAACGAGGTCGAAGAGCGCCTGGTGGGAGATTTCCGCTCGCGCCCTGGGGTAGAGGTGTTTCCTGCATCCGAGATACCCGCCGATGCCGAGATCAGCAACATCAGCGCGCTGGGCGCCATCGGCGCCATCGATGCGGTGGAGTTGATGATCCAGGACGAGCCGGAGCTGGTAGCCTATGCCGGTACGGCCCTTGAAAGCGCGGGACTGAACTGGATCGACATCCACCACGTAGACGCCAGCAAAGGCAACGCAGTGCAGGTGTTAAAAACGGAGCTCGGGGCCAGCCGGGTGTTGTGCTTTGGTGACAGCAACAACGACATGAGCATGTTCGCGATGGCCGACGAGAGTTACGCGCCCAGCAACGCCAAACCCGAAGTACGCGATGCCGCGACCGCCGTGATCGGACACCACGACCAGGACGGCATCGCGCGGTTTCTGCGGGAGCGCTTCGCGCTGTAGCGCGAGGTATGCCTGATGAATGTGTTAACCGCGCGCGAGTTGATTCCGCTGACGCTGGAGCCGAGCTACGCAGATCTGGACCCGGGTGCGCACCACTGGTTGGCCGTGGATCTCACCAGCCACGACGATCTCGAACCCTCCGAGCAGGGTGCCATCGCCCGTTGGCTCTGCAAACAAACCATCCCGGTCGTAGGGCTTGGCAGGCAGGAGTCGATTCTTCACAAGGCGGTGGACGTCATCGCCGCCAACGAAGACGAGCTGGCGAAACTGTGCGCGTGCATCGAGCGCAATCCGCTGGCGAGCGCGGTGCTCGTGCAGGTGCTGCGCAGCACCGAAGGACTCGATGTTGCATCAGCGTTGACCGTGGAGTCGCTCGCCTACGCCACTCTGCAGGGCGGCACCGAGTTTGGGAGCTGGCTTTCGAACCGCGAAGAACGCGTGCCGCAAACGCCAGAAGACGACAACGTCGTGCTGCTTGAACGCGCCGGTCCACGCCTTACGATCACGCTCAACAGCCCGGATAATCGCAACGCCCTTTCTGTACCGATGCGTGACGCTCTGACCAGCGCGTTCAAGCTGGTGGCCATGGACAATTCGATCGAAAGGGTCGATGTGCATGGTAACGGACCCTGTTTCAGCGCCGGCGGTGATCTGACCGAGTTCGGCACGCTCGCCAACCCGACAGATGCTCACGTCATTCGTCTTACGCGGATGCCGGCCCGCTATCTTGAACCATGCGCCGGTCGCTATACGTTTCACCTGCATGCGGCCTGCATTGGCGCCGGCATCGAGCTGCCCGCGTTCGCGGGCCGACTGGTAGCGACTTCGGATACGATCTTTCAGCTGCCCGAGGTGGCGATGGGATTGATCCCCGGCGCAGGCGGGTGCGTCAGCATCCCGCGTCGCATCGGGCGGCAACGCACCGCGTACATGGCCATTCTTGGCGAGCGTTCCTCGGCAACAGACACGCTAGCCTGGGGGCTGATCGACGCGATTGAAGATTAGCTCACCATCGCGCAGCGTCGCGCGAACGTGATTGCACGAAAGCTCAGCTCGCACCTCACGCCAGGGTCGGTCGAGCAGGCACAGATCTGCAATTGCGCCAGTCGTGAGTGTTCGCGGTCGCGCCGGCTCCTCCGGGCCGCCGAGAAAGAGCGCCAGTGCTTCCTCCGGGTTCAGCGCCTCTCCACTGCCAAGCGGCTGGCCCGAGTGAGTCTGGCGGTGCACGGCGGCACGCATTGCGGCCCAGGGATCAGCGTTGCCGAACGGCGCGTCGGTTCCACCGGCGAGTGGAATGCCGTGCTGGAGAAAGCTTGCGCAACGGTAAAGCCAATCGTGCTCAGCAGCCGGAACATCGGCCAGGTACGCGTCTCCGCGCTCGGTGATGAAATTCGGCTGGGTCACCACCGTCAGGCTTAGCTCAACGAGTTGCTCAAGCAACGCCGGTGGCGTGACCGATGCATGCTCGATGCGATCGCCTGGCCTGGTACCCGCCTCGCGAAACGCGGCCAGCGCAAATACCAGCTCCGCCTCGGTCACGCAATGAACAGCCACGCTCCGTCCCAGCACATGGCTGTCCGACACAAGTTGCCGAAGGTCATCGAGCGGCGGGAACGCGCTGTCGTGCAGGTGTACCTTGGTCGGCCCTGAACCAACGAGCTCGAGCGTGCCAGCGACCCACACACGTTGCAGCAGGGTTTTGTTCACATGCATCGCAGCCATCAGCTCGACCGTCGTGGTGTCGTTCTGCGGCGTCATGTCGGTCAGACCGGTGACACCGTAACGCGCAAGCTCACGGCTGGCCTGGCCGACCGGCGGCAGGGTCGAGCGGGTTGTGGCGCCCAGCAGCTCGGATTGGTCATACACCCTGCCATCACTGCGCGCCAGATCGGGTAGCAGGGCCAGTCCCGCAGAGTTCAGAATCCACAATCGCCCGGAGCGATGTTGGATGCGCACCGGCACGTCTGGCTGGTAACGGTCGAGCCACGTCCGGTCGATGGCGCCCGCCACACTCTCGTGATAGCCGTAGCCGCGCACCCAATCGCCACGCCGCGGCACCGACGCGCTCAGCGTCGCCGCCAGTTCCACCTCCGTGCGCACGTCCGGAGGACCACAGGCCACCGACTGTAACGACGCGGCATAGGACATAAGGTGGATGTGATGATCGTGCAGTCCTGGGAGCAATGTACCCCCGCGCGCATCGATCACCCGTTCCGCCACATCCGGCCGCACGCGACCGATCGCCGAGATGCGGCCGTCTCTGATTCTGACGTCCGCGACGTTCGAACCGTAGAGTTCAGCGTTCTGGATCAGCATTAACCGCCGCTCCGCCAGATTCCTGGGGTCAAGCGCCAGCTCACGAGTTTATGCCGGCTTGGATTTGCGCGTCCGTTTGACCTTACGCGGCGCTGCTCTAGCCGGTTTGGCGCCGGCATCGGTTCGTTTGGTTGCAGTGCGACGCGGTTTGGCACCGTTGGCGATTTCGAGGTAACGCGAAGCCATTGCCGGACCGGCACCGTCGTCTTCGTGTTTAAAAAAGACGAACGCATTTTGCGCGCCGCTCGCCGATATCCTGGATTGCCATTTGCGCAGCGCGGCGTCGATGTACTTGAACGCGCGCAGCCTGAGGTAGGCGAGCTTGTTATCTGGAATATCTCCGGGTTTGTCGGATTCGTTATGCGTAATTACGCGGGCATGGTTGCGAGCGCGCAGGACGCTGTCGACGTCAGCGTCAAGCCAGGAGTCATGGCGAAACTCGAATGCGACGGGAAGCGATTCGGGCAACAGCTCCTGGAATGTCTTTAGCCGATCGAGGTCAGCGCGCATGTACGGCGGCAACTGGAACAGGATTGCTCCCAGCTTCCGGCCCATCGTCTCGGCTCTTTTGAGAAGATATACGGTGGGTTCCTCACAGTCCTTGAGCCGGCTCTGATGCGTGATGCGACGCGACGCCTTGATCACGAAACGAAAGGTAGACGGAACCGCATCGCGCCACGCCTCGACCACATGCGTTCGCGGCATCCGATAGAAGGTATTGTTGATCTCCACTGACGGGAGTTGCGATGCGTAGTAACTCAGCCACTCGTCCTGCGATAGACCTTCAGGATAGAACGTCCCTTTCCACGCTTTGTAGCTGTAACCGCTGATACCGGTTCGGGTTTGCAGGTCCATGGCAAAAAGATACTGCAGATCGCCGAGCTCTGCGAGGGTGAGAATATCAACAAACCTGACTAAATCTCGCTCTTGCGAGGCGCAGGCTCCAGCGTTCGATCAGCATCGAACGCTGCTCCACCACTCAGCCAACCCGCGACTCACAGCATCACCGAACGCGTTGAGCTCGTCGTCGAGGCAGCCCGCGACAACGTCCCGAAGCGACAGCTCAACGAGTCCACCTCTTCCTGCCCGCCAGTGTTGCCAGCCAGCCAACGCCGCGTGGATTCCGGTCAACGGATCGGCGATGGCGTCACCGGCAATCTCGTAGCTTCCAGTAGCGGCGTGCATCATGTGACTCAAACCAGCCGCGACGCCGGCATCGTCTCCGAACGCGACCCAGTCACCATGCGGTTCATCGCGTCCGTAACCGGTGATGCTTATCCAGACCAGTTCTGGCCGTGACTCGAGAATGGTTTGCGCATGAATGCCCATCTGTTGCAGCGCTCTGGGCCGGGATCCTTCGATGACGATGTCGGCGCCTAGAATCAGCTGCTCCAAACTACGCTGGCCGGCAGGCGCGTGGAGATCAATCTGCACGCTGTGCTTGCCGGTATTTAACCGCTCGAAGAACTGCCGGTTGCCCAATCTCGCGCCATCAGGGCGTCGCGACGATTCCACCTTGGTAACCTCGGCACCGCATCGCCGCAACAGGCGGCCACACAACGGGCCGGCCCACAGCGCAGACAGGTCAACGACCTTCGGCGCTCGGACAGGTGGTGATCCCACGTCGAACGAATCCTGCCAAAGGTCGGGGGCAGCCGCATCGGGAGGAATCGCGAGCGCCACCGCCATGCCGAGCAGGCGCGCCTGTTCGATCAGCGGGGCGGCGCTACGACTTTCGAGCGTCTTCGCCAGGTCGCTCCAACTGACCGTGTCGGGAAGATCCTGCCCCAGCCACGCAGGTAGCAGCTCCCAATCGCTCGTCCGCGGCAGGTTGACCGCAAGCGTGCCGTCTACGACGGGCAACAGTCGACAGGTACCGCCGGCAGATTGACCGCTCACGAAACGGGCATTGGTGAGGCGCGCGCGTTCGCTCAACAAGCGTTCGCCACTCAGTTCGGTCAGGAGTGCCGAGCCGCTTATCTGTTCCAGCGCACGCAATGCCTGCTCGGCACTGAACGCGAGCGGCCAGGGAGCTGATGTGCCAGCGGAGGAGCCCATGTTGTTGAGTGTACGCCACAAACCACGCGTGCCCGCCGATTGACGTACACTGGCGTCGGGACTAACCGGGGAGAAACATCATGTCCGGTCCACTCGAAGGGGTGCGGGTCGTCGAACTCGCGATCGCCATTCAAGGGCCTGCCGCGGGCCTCTACTTTGCGAACATGGGCGCCGACGTCATCAAGGTCGAGCCACCTTATGGCGACGCAAGCCGCCATCACCGGGGGGTCAACAACTCGACTCCGGAAGATGCGTTCGCCACCCAGTTTACGGCCATGAACAAGGGCAAACGGTCTATCAGCGTCGATCTGCACACCGAGCTCGGCCAGTCGATGATGTCGTCGCTGCTGGCGACGGCCGACGTATTTCTGACCAACTATCGCGGTTCCGCGCTCACCCGCATGGGCCTGGACCTGAGCGAGCTGACCCTGCGCTTCCCCAATCTCATCGTTGGCCACGCTAACGGCTTTGGTCCGGCTGGTGACGAGGCGGACAAGGCCATGCTCGACGGCGCCGCTCAGGCGCGAGGCGGGCTGATGAGCCTGTGTGGACCGACCGACGGCCCGCCCATGGCACCCGGTGTGGCGGTGGCCGATCATGCCGGCGCCATGCAGCTTGCGCTGGGTTGCGTTACTGCGCTTGCGGCTCGTATTGCCGGCGGTCGTGGTCAGCTCGTGCAGACCTCGTCGCTCGGTGGGCAGCTGTGGCTGCAGATGTGGGAGCTGCAGCATTCGGCGATGACCGGCGTGCCGCTCCGGCGCGAGGGTCCACACCATCCCAACATCAAGGCACCCTACGGAATGTACGAGAGTTCCGATGGTGTGTCGATCGTGTTCGTCACTGCCGGCACTGATGAGGCCTGGGCCAATTTCTGGATCTTCGTCGACCGACCCGAGATTCTTCTAATGGAGGAGTGGGACACGCCGGGCAAACGCATCGGTATGGCCGGTTCCGATGAGGGCGTGAGCGAGATTCGCGCGCAGATGCGCCAGGCCATCAGCTCAAAGCCATACG
>JAYGEV010000394.1:0-4898 GCA_046582225.1 Pseudomonadales bacterium | reverse complement strand
GCCCCGGCGTCTCCGCTGAGACTTTGCAGCGCTGAAAAGTGGGAATTGCCGAAACCCACCGGATGCCCCGGTTTGCCGTGACAGCTGGGTTGAACGATGGCATCGATTCCGGCCGATCGCATCGTGTGTTCGAGCTGCTCGAGCGTCGACACTGCAACGAACGGCATGTCGCCCAGCGCAACGAACGCGTATTCCCATTCGCCGACCGTTGCGATTCCTGCCGCCAGTGAGTGTCCCATTCCGAGATGGGCGTGGGCGGCCAACACAACGGATGGCGCGTGCTCGTCAAAACGGGCCAACAACGCATCCTGCAGTTCAGAATCACCCGGTCTCAGGACCACGACGACCTGCTCGAAGCATTGCAGATAGATTGCTGTGGTGGCGTGCAGCAGGCGGTCTCCGCTTGCAAGTACGTGGGATCGCTTGTCACTTCCAAAACGGCGGGATACGCCCGCAGCGAGCAACAGGGCTCCTCCGGGCATCAGTCAACCTGCGCTGAGTTGAGCCAGGTGTGCTGCGGTCGCGGCGGTCTTTTTCTTTCTAACCGCGGTGATTTCCGCGAGTATCGCGATGGCTATCTCGGGTGGGGTCTTGCTGCCGATGGGCAGTCCAATCGGCGCGTGCAGCCGGTCGATTTCAGCATCGCTGAGTTCCAGTGCCTTTAGCCGTTCGCGGCGGCTGGCCGAGGTTCGCGTAGAACCCATGGCGCCGATGTAGAACGCGTCGGTTTTCAGCGCTTCCATCATGCCCATGTCGTCGATCCGAGGGTCATGGGTGAGTGCGACAATTGCGGATGCCGGATCGTCTGCGTGCGCTTTGAGCGCATCGTCGGGCATGTCGTTGACCAGGGTTACCCCTGACACGCCGAAATCATCGAGCAGGTGGTCGCGCGGATCGCATACGGTCACCTGATAGTCGAGGGTTTGGGCGATGTTCGCCAGATACTTGGAAACCATTCCAGCACCTATGATGAACAGCTGATAGCGTGGCCCGTAGGTGTGGCTGAGCGTCTCCGAGTCTGCGTCCCAGGTCAGCGCCTCGTGTTGCTCGACATCCTCAGCGTCGTATGAGGCTGCTCTGAGATCCACGGTTCGGCGAACACACCGGCGCTCGGCCAGGCGTTCGCGCAGGTGCGCGAAGTGCTTTTTGTGACTGTCGTCCGGGGCGAGTGGCTCGATAACGATGTGCAGTGAGCCGCCACAAGGTAGCCCAAATTTCTCGGCATCTTCGGTGGTCACCCCGTAGCGAAAAAATTGCGCCTTCTCGGCCGCCAGCTCGCCATTGGTGAGTTTCTCCAGCAGATCATCTTCTACGCAGCCGCCGGACAGCGAACCCACGATATGGCTGTCGCTATCGCAGGCAAGCAGGGAGCCTACCGGGCGCGGGGAGGAACCCCAGGTCTCAACTACAGTTGCCAGCCAGCAGGCGCGTTGCGCCTGCAGCCACTCGTGAACCTGGTTCAGGACTTCTTCGTCAACAGCTTGCATCTCTTACGTCGACCCGTTTAAGTATCGAGGCATTTTACTACCTCTTGCGGCTGGCTTCATGCGCGTTATTGAGACCTCGATCGACGAGGATCTTTCGTTGTTTTCGCAGTATCTGTGGCAGCGACGTATCACCCATCGCGTGTTTGAGGAGCGCGGCCGACAGGTGCTCGAACTTGATGATCCCGGCGATGGAGAGACCGTGCGCAGTGCCTATGCAGCCCTGTCGGATGGGCGTCTGGTGCTGGAAGCGCCTCCGCGGGTGGTGAGAAGGTTCCAGATCCTGCGGTTACTGCGTGGTTATCCGGGTCTTACCGCTCTGATCGGTGTCGCAGCGGTGCTGTATCCGTTTACCGCCCCGCTTGCCGAAGGTCGATTGACCGCGGTCGCTGCCGGGTTGACGATTGTGAATCTTGGCAGCAATCCCCAGGTTGCGCCTGGATTCATCGAGTTGCTGGCTGGATTGCAGGTGTGGCGCTGGTTTCTGCCGGTGTTCATTCATTTCAGCGTGCTGCATCTGGTGTTTAATTGTGCGATCGTCATCGATCTGGGCCGCCGCATCGAGCATGAGTTCGGGAGCTGGCGATTGCTGCTGGTGGTGGTGGTCCTGGGTCTGGTCAGCAATCTGGGTCAGTACGCGATGAACCCGAATCCGGTCTTCGGTGGATTGTCCGGGGTCGCCTATGGTCTGCTCGGATTCATGCTGGTGATGGCACGGTTGAATCCAGAGCGCTCGATCTGGCACCTGCCGCCCGGCCTGAGCGGCAGCTTGCTGTTTTTTCTGGTGCTGTTCAGCACCGGTGTTACCGAAGGCTTCGGATTGTTTGTTGCCAACTCGGCACATTGGTTTGGCCTGGCGACCGGGGCTGTGATGGCGCTGGTCTGCACGCGGGTGATTCGTGCCGGGCATTGAAGGAAAGCTGCAGAAGCTCAGCGTCCAGAACGGTGATCCCGTTTCTTATACGCTGACTCTGGGCACCGAGAGCGAAGCTCAACTGCCTCTGAACCCGGTCCTTGGGTCGGCTCTTGAGATCCGCTTTCTCGGCCGCATCAGCTGTCAACATTGCGGCTCCACTACGCCAAAAAGTTATGGTGACGGTTACTGCTACTCGTGTTTTAGGCGTCTGGCACGCTGCGATCTTTGCGTTCTGAGTCCCGATCGCTGTCACTACCACAAAGGCACCTGTCGTGAGCCCGAGTGGGGTGAATCGTTCTGCATGCAACCCCACATCGTCTACCTGGCGAACTCCAGCGGCCCGAAGGTTGGGATCACCCGTGCCGGTTACGAGATTGGCCGCTGGCTGGACCAGGGTGCCCGCCAGGCGCTGCCAATACTGTCGGCCACTACCCGGCGCGATGCCGGCGTCGCCGAAGTCGCGTTCGCAGAACATTTGCCGGATACAACCGATTGGCGGGCACTGGTCTCGCGGGAGGCAACGCCGGTGGATCTTCTCAAGCTTCGCGATGAACTCGCGGCGAAACTGACGGTGTTGCCCGAGGGGGTGAGGTGGCTCGATGAGCAGGCGCTAAGCTTCAACTATCCGGTGATTCAATACGGTCACCGGTTGCAACGATTGCGCCTGGATGAGGAACCGGTGATCAGCGGAAATCTCATCGGCATCAAAGGCCAGTTTCTGCTCTTCGAGCATGGGGTGTTCAACGTTCGTCAGCACACCTCCTATCATGTGCGCGCCACCGCCTCTGGTGAGCGGGCGGCTTCCAGCGTAGGGGGGTCGGATCAAATGGAGCTATTTTCGTGACTGCAAGAGACCGTGAGTCGAATCCGCAATCTTCTCAGCCGAAGACAATATATCTTGATGAATATCAACCATCTACCTACAAAACTCTAGAAACATTCTTGGATTTTGATATCCGTGATGGATACACCCTGGTGGAGAGTCGGCTGGTGGTTGAGCGCAGCGAGGTTGCGCTTGACCGAACACTGATACTCGATGGCCAGGACCTGGAACTGGTCTCGGTGGCCGTGGATGGGGTTGCGCTTAGCAGCAACGAATACCAGCTCGACGCGGACTCACTGACGCTTGTGAATCTTCCCGATGCGTGCGAAGTGGTCGTGGTGACGCGTATCGAACCTGAACAGAACTCGGCGCTCGAGGGGCTGTATAAATCCGGCAGCATGTACTGCACCCAGTGCGAAGCCGAAGGGTTTCGCAAGATCACCTACTACCAGGATCGCCCGGATGTGCTGTCGCGGTTCACGACCACGCTCGAAGCAGATGCGACCAGCTATCCGGTGTTGCTGGCCAACGGTAATCTGATCGCCGACGAGCGCGTTGGTCCGGACCGACGTCGTGTCACATGGCGCGATCCTTTTCCCAAGCCAAGCTATCTGTTTGCGCTGGTTGCCGGTGACCTTGCGCTTCTTACCGACGAGTTCATAACTGCCTCGGGGCGCAAGGTGGATCTCAGGATTTATTCAGAACCGCACAACATCGCTCAGTGTGGATACGCGATGGAAGTGCTGAAGCGAGCCATGCGTTGGGATGAAGAGGTCTTCGGCCGTGAGTACGACCTGGACGTCTTCATGATCGTGGCCGTGGAAGATTTCAACATGGGTGCGATGGAAAACAAAGGACTCAATATTTTCAATACCAGTTGTGTGCTCGCCACCCCTGATACTGCGACAGATGCCGCTTATCAAAGGGTGGAAGGGGTGGTCGCGCACGAATACTTTCACAACTGGTCTGGCAACCGGGTGACCTGCCGAGACTGGTTTCAACTGAGCCTCAAAGAAGGTTTTACCGTGTTCCGGGATTCAGAGTTCTCCTCGGACATGAACTCGCGTACGGTGAAACGAATCGAGGACGTTAATTTTCTCCGGTCCGTGCAGTTTGCAGAGGACGCAGGACCGATGGCTCACCCGGTAAGGCCTGCATCGTATATCGAGATTTCCAACTTCTACACGACCACGGTGTATGAAAAAGGCAGTGAGGTGGTGCGCATGTTGCACACGATGCTCGGGCCGGAACGGTTTCGCCAGGGTTCGGACCTGTATTTCGAGCGCCACGACGGATCTGCCGCAACCACCGATGATTTCCTGGCCGCGATGACCGAAGCGGCCGACCTTGACCTGGATCAGTTTCAACGCTGGTACAGTCAGGCCGGAACGCCACTGCTCGAGGTGGAATCCGGTTGGAATGCAGGCACGTTGACGCTGCGCATCTCCCAGAGCTGCCCGCAAACCCCGGGCCAACCGGCCAAGAAACCCTTCCACATTCCTGTGATGCTCGGTCTGCTTGATTCGGGCGGCGTGGAGCTTGTGGACGAAAATCTTCAGTTTCACGGTTCTGGCCATGTACAGCACCGGCCGGAGATCAGTTCGTTGCTGGTGTACGTAACCGAACCTGTCACAGAGGTTCGGATCGGCGGTCTGGACGCAGAGCCCACAGTGAG
>JAYGEV010000388.1:0-5078 GCA_046582225.1 Pseudomonadales bacterium | reverse complement strand
GACGATGGCGTCGACGTCGAGCTGACCCTTGCGGGTGGCTTCTACGACCTGGGCAACATGGTCCTGGATGAGGTGATCGACCTGGTCGTGGCAGTAGACGTTCCTGGAGCGAGCGGCAATGATGAATATGCGGCGTACACGCTGGTCGCCGCCGTCGCCACCACAGGGGCGCCGATCGCCAGCGACGACAGTGGTAATATCGCGCCCGCCTCCGGCGCGGTTGCCTGGGGTCCGGTGATTGTTTAGGGTTTCAACAAGCCCCCATGGAGGTCGACGACGTGTTCTGGGAAATTGCCTGGCGCCGCGATGTGCGCGTTCGCGCTTTTAAAACGGCGGTCTTCGTGGGGGTCATTCTCATCGCCATCAATCACGCGGATGCGCTGCTTGCAGGGGCAATCGACGCGACCCGGTTGGTGAAAATGCTGGCGACGATGCTGGTGCCGTACTCGGTATCGACCTACGCCAGCGTTCGAGCGATTCAATCCTCCCAGGTCGATGCTACGGATACTTCAGGCTGATCAATTTATCACGTACCTGATGGTCACCCCACCGTAGACGTTTCGTTTCGGAGCCGGCTCGAACAGTCGGCCGCCGAAACCGTTGATCCTCACGTTGCTGATGTAGTCCTCATCGAACAGATTGTTGATCCCCACAAACGGGTTGACCCGCCATGCCCCGAATTCCAGTTCCGCTCCCGCTCTTAGATTGGCAACAGTAGAGTCGTCTGTGGCTGTGGTGTTCGCGTTGTTGGCCTGAAGTTTGTCGACGTAAAGAACATCGCCCACCAGATACATGCCCGATGGGTGGTTGTATTGGATTTCCGCGAACAGCTGGTGATCCGGAAGACCCGGCAACGCGTTGCCTTCGACTGCAGGATTTGTTTCAAAGCTGTCGAACTTGAAATCCGAATAGGTGTAGGCAACCGTCATCGAAAGACCTTCAGCCAGATCCATCACCGCATAGGCTTCAATGCCGTCCCTATCAGTGTCCGCGTTTTCGAAAAATGATCGACTGCCGATGTTGGAAACGCTCGTTATCTCGTCGTCGACCTGCATGGAGAAGGCGGCGATGTCCACATACAGCCGATCGTCGATAAACCCGCCACGCAGGCCGACCTCCACGCTCTTGGCCTGTTGTGCGTGCACATTGTTAAACCCGCCCAGGCTCACATCGAGGTTTCGCGCGGGGCTTGCGAGTTCTGTGAACGTTGGCGTTTCGAACGACGTTGCGTAATTTGCATAGATGCTGACGCTTTCGGCGACGTCCCACACCAGCCCGAACATTGGGTTTACTTCGTCGAACTCCAGGTCGGCGGACTGGTCGGCATTGGCCAGGAAACGGTCATCTACCGATAGCTCAACGTGATCGTAGCGAAGCCCGACTATCAGTTGGAAATCCTCGGAGACGCGGAGCTCATGGCGTGCGAACACACCAAAGGATTTGGCCTTTTCCAGCTGGTCGAAGCTCAGCGCGCCCTGGACCCCGACATTGTTGAGATAGCGCTGACGGTCATCCTTCTGAATGTCGACATCAACGCCGGCGATTAGCTCGCTTGGCTTGCCGAACAGGGTGTTTGAAAAACTGAACTGCACGCCGCCGCCCCAGAAGAAACGATCGAACTCCACGACGCCGTCGTCGGCGACGAACGGAATGTGGGTCCCGATCGGCAGAAACGCGAAAAAGTCACGCCAAAGGTAATAGTTACGGATCGTGACCGCGGCGTTGTCGGTGATGTCGCGCTTGTAGATCAAACCGATTTTCTGCTGATCAATCTCTTCGCCAGCGTTGGAGGCGACGTTTCTCGCCTGGGCCTGCCGTGGATCCTCATCGACTTGTGCACTGGTGATCCCGCCGCTGTCATCGGCCCTCGGCGAATTAACGAGATTGAAGACAACGGTCAATTCGGAAACCGGATCGACGTCATAGCGAAACTTGCTGTTGAGCAGAGTTGCTTTCACCCGCGAGTTTTCCCGATAGCCGTCGTAGGTAAGCCGTGACGCGCCGACCAGGTAGTTCAGCTTTCCGGATGTACCGCCGGTCTTGAGCTGGTACTTCTGCTGGTCGTATTCGCCGATGGTCACCCCGGTTTCCAGGAAGGGTGTCTCCGGACCGTCCTCGGTAAACAGGTTAATCACGCCGCCTGAAGAAGCGCCGTAAAGCGATGAGGATGGGCCGCGTGCGACTTCGATACGTCCGATCGAACCAAGATCGATGTCGTCCACGCCGCTCTGGCCATCGGCGAGCGTTGCGGGAATACCGTCGGAATAGATCTTCAATCCGCGTATGCCGAAGTTGGCCCTTGCGCCGAATCCGCGGATCGCGATCCGCAGATCCTGTGAGAAGTTGTAGCGATTCTGCGAGAACAACCCGGGCACTCGATTCAGTGCTTCATCCAGGCCAAGCTGCTGCCGCCCGCGCTGAATCTCGACCTGGTCGATCACGCTCACCGCCATTGGCACATCGCCCAGAGCCCGTTCCATCCGGGTAGCCGTGATGGTGAGTTCTTCGATTCGCGAAGTTGCCGCGCCAGCCCGTTCGGCGGCCATTGCACCTGCAGCGACGAACGGCAGGGCAAACGAGACATAGATCGTGCGGCTTGTTCTCGTCAGGAACATAGTTGGGTCTCTCCAGTTAGGTGGATTGACGACTGAACGGTTCGAGTAGTCGGCATTCCCGGTCAACGGCCTGGTTCAACGCTGTGGCGGAGGTGGGCCGGGCCGGGAAGCACCCTAACAAAATCCGGATCGATATTCTCGACCTGGACCACTTCGGTGCCGAATCGAGCTTTCCAGCCGGTGATCGGGTCATTGGGTGCGGGCATGAATAGCCGCTAGACTTGCGCCATGAGTTCATCAAGCAAAAGGCCGACCGTCGAACCAAACGGCCAGGCGAATAAAGTCGATGTCCAGATCGGGCCGCGGGGCACCCTTGACCTGCTTTCGCAACTGGAGGTTCGTGCGCTCACCAGCACCGCAGCCGAACGCAAGCTCCTGGATCTGTTCTCCCGCTGCGCCCTGGCGGTGCTCAATACCGGCGATGAATCGGACGATGCGGCAGCGATCTTCGACGAGTATGCGGACTTCACCATTGAGGTGGCCAGACGCACCAGAGGATTGAAGCTGATCATCAGGAACGCGCCAGCGACTGCGTTCGTTGACGGTCGAATGGTCGAAGGCGTTCGCCAGCACCTCTTTTCGGTGCTGCGGGACATCGTCTACATCGGCACTGACATCGCTGACAACGATCAGTTCAACCTGAACTCCTCTGAAGGAATCACCGACGCAATATTTCATATCTTAAAGCACGCCAGGATATTGCGACCGGATCTCACCCCAAAGACGGTGGTCTGCTGGGGCGGTCATGCGATCTCCCGGGTGGAGTATGAGTACACCAAGGAGGTCGGCTACCACCTGGGATTGCGCAGCCTGGACATCTGTACCGGCTGCGGTCCGGGCGCAATGAAGGGGCCGATGAAGGGCGCGGCTGTGGGCCACTCCAAGCAGCGCGAGCGAGGCGCCCGCTATATCGGATTGACGGAGCCGGGGATCATCGCCGCAGAGCCGCCCAACCCGATGGTGAGCGACCTGGTGATTCTCCCCGATATTGAAAAGCGGCTTGAAGCATTTCTTCGCGTCGGGCATGGTGTGATCGTGTTTCCCGGCGGGGCCGGGACCACCGAAGAGGTTCTCTACCTGTTGGGGATCTTGTTAGATCCGGGTAACTCAGAACAGGAGTTGCCGATAATCTTCACCGGACCGGCGAACAGCGCCGACTATTTTCTGGAGCTCGATGCGTTTCTTCGGCTCACCCTCGGCGATGCCGTGGCTGACAGGTATGAAATCATTATTGCCGACGCCGCAGAGGTGGGTCGGAGAATGGGTCAGAAAATTCGCAGGGTACGCCGTCAGCGTCGACGCGACGGCGATGCGTACTACTTCAACTGGCTGCTGAACATCCGCCTGCCACACCAGCAACCTTTCGAGGTGACCCATGAGGCCGTCGCGTCGTTGCGTCTCAGCTCTGACCTGGCGCCACACGAGCTTGCAGTCAATCTGCGCCGTGCGTTCTCGGCCATTGTCACGGGCAACGTCAAGGATTACGGGATACGCATGATCGAGCGGCAGGGCCCTTTCGAGCTGCACAGCGATTCGCATCTCATCGGTGCGCTGGATCATCTGCTGCAACGTTATGTCGCCCAGGGACGAATGAAGCTCGCCGGCCAGTATCAGCCCTGCTATCGGGTGACAGGTTCTTAATGGTGGCCATGGTCGAGGTCGCACAGCTCACCTGTGAGCGCGACGGTCGGAAGCTGTTTGACTCGCTGGATTTCGAGTTGAACGGCGGTGAGTGCCTGGAGGTAACCGGCGACAACGGCAGTGGCAAGTCCACACTGCTGCGCTGTGTCGCGGGTCTGTTCACCAACTACACAGGAACCATCCAGACCGCATCGTCGTTGTATCTTGGCCACCGGCTTGGCTTAAATCTGCTGCTCACTGCCGAGCAAAACCTGCGTTGGTACCAGGGGCTGTGCGGGAATTCGGATTCCATCGGCGAAGTTCTCCACAGAGTAGGCATGGCCGGCTACGCGAGGGTTGTCTGCCAGAATATGTCGGCCGGCCAGCAGCGCCGAATCGGGCTCGCCAGGCTGGTCATCGGCCAATGCTCTTTGTGGCTTCTCGACGAGCCGCTGACTGCGCTGGATGCAGCTGGCCAGGAACTGGTCGCCGACCTCATCGGGGAGCACCTCCGGGGGAGTGGATCGGCGATCTGCGCGACGCACCAGGGCCTGCACGTGCAGGGTGCGCGATCCTTGCAGCTGGGAGTGTAGCGGGTGACCGGCGCGGTCCAACCGGTGTCCGTGGTTGCGTTATTTACTACCCAGTTGCGGCGTGAGATTCAGACCACCGCGCGCTCCATGGAAGAGGCGATCGACCCGCTGATCTTCCTGTTCCTGGCGATCACTCTGTTTGCATTGAGCGTCGGTGGCAGCGCCCAGGACCTGCAGGACCGGGCGTCGGGCATCATCTGGGTACTGGTGTTGCTGGCCAACATGCTGTGCCTGGAATCACTGTTTCGCA
>JAYGEV010000355.1:0-3697 GCA_046582225.1 Pseudomonadales bacterium | reverse complement strand
GACCTCGCCGGTGGCCGCCAACTCTGCGATCTGCGTGGGTGATCCCTGATTCATATGCAGCGCTACGTCGGGGTAGTTGCGGCGGAACTCGCCGATCATCGGTGGCAATGCGTAGCGAGCCTGCGTGTGGGTGGTCGCGATCGACAGGCTGCCTTCTTTTTCGTTGCTGTACTCCTGGGCCACCTGTTTGATCGCCTCGGCTTCGCGAAGGATTTCCCCCGCCATTTCGATAATGGATTCGCCGACAGTCGTAATATGGGTCAGATGCTTGCCGCTGCGCGCGAAAATCTCGACGCCAAGTTCATCTTCGAGCAAACGTATCTGTTTGCTGATTCCGGGTTGGGAGGTAAACAGGCTCTGGGCGGTGCCCGAGACGTTCAGATCGTGGTGGGCAACCTCCCATATGTAGCGGAGTTGCTGGAGCTTCATCGGAAAGGCCGCCTCAAATAAGCACGAAAATGTTGGAGCCGTTCAGTCCGCCCATATCTTGGGCTTATAACCAATACGAAGCAACATCCCGAGCCTTATGCGCAAATCTCCAAGCGTGATTACCCTGACACGATACGTAATGAGGTGTCGGATACCCGGGGGGATATAATCAATCGTCACGTAACTCTGGCTGCGGGCGAGGAAACTCACCGCCTATCGATGAAACGATATCTATTCTCCTGGGAGTGCGGCGCGGGGTTCGGGCATCTGGCCCCGTACCTGAAGCTCATCGAACTCCTGTTGGAACGCGGCCATGAGGTCATGTTCGCATGCAGGAATCTGGTTCGCGCCGAAGGGCTCTTTGGCCACCTGCCGGTGAAACTGATCCAGTCCCCGCGACATCAGCTTCAGCCGGAGGACCAGATTGCGCCAAAATCGTATCTGGACGTAGTCATCAATCAGGGTTTTGCCGATCCTTTGGATCTCAAGGCGCGGGTCAAAGCGTGGTTGCAGTTGCTCGATATGTGGCAGCCAACGGCCATCGTCGCTGATCACAGTCCGACGCTGTTGCTGGCACAACGCATCGATGCGCGCGCTCACTGTATTGTCGCCGGGAACAGTTATTGCATTCCGCCATTGCGGCATCCGTTTCCACCGTTCGTCTCGCAATCGCCCGATTTTGATGAAACCGCCGCGCGACGGGAGCGGGAACTTCTGAATCTGGTGCTGAACCCGGTTCTCGAGGAGCTGGGCGGTCCACCCTTGGACAACTGTCAGCAACTCTTCTCGGCTCACCCACACTGGCTATACGGCCTGTCGAGCCTCGACCATTATCCCGGCCGACGCTCAGAAGACTTCCTGGGCAGTCCGCCTTCCATGGGCGGAGAGCCGGCTTCCTGGCCCGATTCGCGACGCCCGAAGGTGTTTGTCTATCTCAAGCCCCACGCGGTCGTCTCTGGGGTGTTGGCGGCGCTTCGGCAGCTGCGTTGGCCGATACTGATTTACGCCTCCGACTGGCCCGAGCCGCTGCGACTCGAGGCCAAGGCACCGACGATGCGGTTGGCCGCCAATTCCGTTGATCTTCTGAGCGTTGGCAACGGCTGCCAGTTGGCGATTAACAACGCAGGCGTCAACGGCGTGACGCAATTGCTCCGTGCAGGTGTTCCTCAGCTGTTGTTACCCCTGCATGTCGAACAGCAGATGTTTGCCCGTTCCGCCCAGGCCGCCGGCGCATGTCTGATTCAATCGCTGGACTCGAATAATTCCCAAAGATGGGGCGATGCGCTCAAAGCCGCAGCTGATCCCGCCGGCGCTCAGAACAAAGCAGCCGTTCAGTTCGCCGAAGACGAGGCGAATACCAACCCCACGGTTCGAGTTGAAGATCTTTTGTGCCAGCTCGACTCAGATTGACGCCCCAACGCAACGTGCCGATCGCAGACCGACCGTGCTCTCAACCGTCGCGATTAGCCACGCCGTGGGGCACGTGTCCGGCAGCGAGGTGTTCGCTCGCGCGCTCGCAGTGCTGGCTCTGGTCATCGAAAAAAACATCGGCACCGAACGCGCGCAGGAATTCAGTTTTTTCCATTCCGCCGAGGAACAGAGACTCGTCGAGGCGGATGTCCCAGGCGCGCAAGGTACGAATGACCCGCTCGTGGGCAGGCGCACCGCGGGCGGTAACCAGCGCCGTTCGAATCGGGCAGTGTTGCCCTTCAAACTCGCGCTGCAGGCCATGAAGTGCAGAGAGAAACCGCTTGAACGGACCCCCTTCCAGCGGCCGTTCGGCAGCGGCGGCTTCGGTGGCGCTGAACGCATCCAGGCCTCGCGCCTGGTACACCTGCTCAGCTTCGTCGGAAAACAGCACCGAGTCACCGTCGAACGCAAGGCGTAGATCCTCGCCGCTCGATACCACGGCGGCGCTGCCACCCAGCAGCGTAGCCGCGGCCACCCCGTGTTCCAGAGCATGCGTGACATCATCGGCCTGAGTGGACAGGAACAGACTGCAGCGGAATGCCTGGATATAGCGATAGGGGCTCTGGCCACCGCAGAATGCGGCCCGGGTGATGTCCAGCTCACGGGCCTTGATTGAGTTGAATATTCGCAAGCCGGTGTCTGCGGAATTGCGCGACAGCAATATCACTTCGACCCGACGCTTCCCCAGCAGGCCGTTGATGTTCAGCAGTTTTTTCACGAAATGAAAGGCTTCGCCCGGTTCCAGCGGATCGTCTTCATGGGCGATCTGATAGCGCCGATAGGCTTCCAGGCCCGCGTTGTCGTAAATCTCGTTGCTTTCGCCAAGATCGAACAGCGCCCGGGAGCTGATTGCCACGGTAAGCGGTGTCGGTGGCTGCTCGCCGGCGGTGACTGGCAGGTCGGTCATGCGTCGAGATCAGGAATGAGCTGGCTCTCCAGCTTTGTCATCATATCCTTGAGCTTGAGCTTACGCTTCTTCAATCGTTGAACGCGCATGCTGTCGTGGTGTTTGGATTGAATGAGGTGGTGGATCACCTCATCGAGGTCGTGATGTTCGATTTTCAGCTCCGCCAGCCAGCGCTCGATTTCGGCATTGTCCATCAGATCCATGGCTTCATCGTCGGCTCATCTGGGTATGATAACAGGAACCTGCGAGCCAGCCCGTTGCTCAATGTTCCGCGCCACGGTGCGTCTGCATGAGCACAACCTGCCACAAATGCGGTAACCGACTGTGGCACGCGTCACAATTCAACCGTTCGGATTCGACTAAACTGCGCCCATGCCCGTCGACTCTGGAAATCAAGACCGCAGAACCCTGCAGCGGTTCGCAGACCAGGAGCTCGAGGTCGACCTTCGGCAGCGCGGCAGGCTCAGCCGCACGTTAGTGCGGGTGTTGGATTTCAACCGCTTCGGCATCGCCGTGCTGGTTGCAGAGCCCCTGGCGAAGGAAAAGCAGATCTTTCTCACGCTAAGTTACGGCGAGCTGCGTCTGGACAATGTAATCGGCGTTGTGCACAACTGTATTGCTCAGGGTGATGGATTTCGCTGTGGCATTCAGTTCCGCACGCGCTCCGATCTGCAGTTCGACAAGGACAAGATCGAACACGGCCTGCTCGCTTTAGAAACCAGCCTGGGCCCTGCCAGCCAACCTCTGTGTGACGCCGCTAACTCAGCCGCCCATTAAGCGCCTGGCCTCAGTTTCCAGAGCGTTCAGACGCCGGACCCAGTTGTCCAGAAGCAGAAATTCTTCGTCGGACACCTCAAAAGCGCGACTAACCTCTTTGAGCAAGCACTCTTC
>JAYGEV010000545.1:0-1856 GCA_046582225.1 Pseudomonadales bacterium | reverse complement strand
GCGATCCGCATCAGGAGCCGCCAGAAATGACCGTTAGGGAGTTTGCGATTCGTTACTTCGGCAGTGATGAGGAGTTCGTGGACTGTCGAGATGAAGAAGACGTGAACTTCGATGCTCAGATGGACGAGTGGGATGTGTTAGACACCTGGGCACGCCAGGAAAGCCCCAATGCTCGAGCCTATCGAGTGCTCGAAAATCTGGACCTCGGTCCACAGCTGACGGGCGAAGACGCCGTGGGCGAGATCAGGTTCATCGACGGGCCCTGTCCCGGAAACGACTACCTGGGCGTCGAGGCCCCGACGACGCTGGATATCAGCCTATTGCAGAAACGACTCAATGACCTGGATACGGGAATTCGTATCTCGATGGATTAGGGGGACGCAGCCATGGCCAAAGTGATCAAGCTCGAAGACTATCGCTTCAAGTCAGTCGACATGACAGTGAAGCAAATCCGTGCGATGCGAGCGTACGCACGCTTCAAGGCAAAACATTATCGACTGATGCAGGAGAGGGACGAAAAGCTTGAGGAAATGGTGTCAAGCGAGGAGTGTTCGTCGTAACTCAGGTGGCAGTCACCCTGATTCTAGGGAGTCAGGGTGCTTGCCAGGCTTAAGGAGCTGGGCTTACTTGCCAGCGGAGGAAAGAGAAATATGAGCTTAACGGTTCAAAATCGAAAAGAGCTGGAAAAGAAGGTTGCCGATGCAAAACACATAAGCAAGCCGGATGCGGGAAATACGACGGTCGTCCGTGATGCTGATGGACGCTGGATCTTCGAAATCTATACAGTAGGGCACACCACAGTCTAGCAGCGCCCGATAGATCTACATTCTCTCCTACGCTGAGGTCAAATCGGACAAAATCAATAATAACTTACCAATTCACGGTTAAAATCGACCAGTGGCTTATATCGAGGAATTAGATGTTGATTTGCACACCGCATTGACCCACCTTTTGCAACCCAGAAATGACCCATCTCAATCAATGCAAATAGTAATTTTTTCAATGATCTGGGTACCCGTAGGTGGGTCAATTTTCGATGCAAGAAATGGCCGCTATTGGGTCAATTTTCGGTGCAAATCAACAAGTGAGTCCTCGGTAGATATGGAAACTCACACCGGGTAGATTAATACGCTGATTTTGGCCGTTTTAGAACGGATTGCTACCCGTATTGCTACCCACGGCAGATATTGCAAGCAGGACGATTTGTAACGAGTTGTTTTATAAGGATAAAAATTATTATGACTCTGTCGAGACGCATGACCCCCAGTGAAGCTTTCGTCGAAACCATGGCTGTCCATGGCGTGACCGATATTTTTGGCATCATGGGTTCCGCGTTCATGGACGCCATGGATATTTTCGAGCCGGCGGGCATTCGTTTCATTTCGGTCGTGCACGAACAGGGTGCTGCGCATATGGCCGACGGCTTCTCCAGGGTCAGCGGACGCCAGGGTGTCTGCACCGGGCAGAACGGACCGGGCATCAGCAATTGCGTGACCGGAATTGCGGCGGCGTTCTGGGCGCATTCGCCGGTCGTGATCGTGACGCCGGAGACCGGCACGTTGGGCATCGGTCTGGGCGGGTTCCAGGAAGCGAACCAGCTGCCGATGTTCCAGGAATTCACCAAGTACCAGGTACACCTCAACAACCCGGCGCGCATGGCTGAGTACACGGCGCGCTGCTTCGATCTGGCGCTCGCGGAGATGGGCCCGACACAGCTCAATATTCCGCGAGACCTGTTCTACGGCGATATCAATGTCGAAATTCCGCCACCGGCTTTTCTGGATCGCGGACCCGGCGGCGACAGGACGCTGCAGGAGGCTGCGGAGCTTTTGGCCCAGGCGAGGTTCCCCGTCATC
>JAYGEV010000301.1:0-6660 GCA_046582225.1 Pseudomonadales bacterium | reverse complement strand
CGACGCTCTTCCGATCTCGGGACCAGCTGACCATTAGTGGTGATTGACACGTCGTTGAGAGGCAGCGCCATGAGGTTGGGCAACAGCTTGTCGAATTTGGGCGAGAGCAACGGTTCGCCGCCGGTGATCCGCAATTTTTCGATTCCGGCGCCATCGACCAGAAGTTTCACCGCGTAGGCGAGTTCATCGCCTTCGAGTTCACGCTCGGCTGCCTGCAGACGTTTTCCGTTGGGCACGCAGTATGTACAGGCGTAGTTGCATGCAGCGGTGAGGCTGACCCTCAGGTTTCTGAACCGGCGCCCCAGCGCGTCTACAATCATGCAATAACCCACGGAATTCGGCGCAGTATGACATGGGCAATGGGTGGAGCAAGCGGGACCATCGAGCGGGCGCGACCATAAACCGGAACCAGTTCATGGAAAATTCCCATATCTCTGCTTTACTTATCCATAGTCGCTAACGTGTCTCCCCCCCAACGACCTATAGCGACATTGGGGGTGGTATTTCCACCCTCGTATGTGTGACTCCTAATGGTATTGCCCGGCTCTCTCCCAAGAGGCCGGGCTTTTGTTTCGCATATAAAACAACCCTATATGGGGCAAACCTACTAAATCCGTTTAGTTATGGTAGATACGTACCCCACCCCGTACCTCACTTTTCCAGAGCGACCGTAGGGAGATGTCACCTGCGATCACCTAGCCTTTGAGCCTTCGCGCGCCCCTGCCCCAGTCCATTTCCTACTCACCTGGATGCGCTGATCCAGCACCATTCCCGTGCGCCACCTGCCCGTGGGTATCTCCTTGCGATGATCGAACCATTGATGAGATGGGTGAGCCGTGCATACCGGCGCACGGCGCGCCACGGTCAGCGTCGTGGGAGATATTGGCGGTGTCCGCGCACCCCAGCACCAGTCCAATTCCCACCTCCCTGGACCCGCAGATCCAGCACGATACTTTCTTCGGCGAATTCTGTCTGGGATTCGTAAAAGGCAGACAGAGTCAGAAGAAGGCATGAAGACTCCTAGTGGTTAACCAGCGTTTGCATCACTTCTGGTAACCAAGCCTAGCAAGGACTACGGCCACGAAGTTGTGCGCCCAGAACACGCGGTTCGACCCCTTCACGAGAAGCCTGACACCCGGAGCGGTCTCCTCGATCAATCGGTCGAGCAGGTTGGCCCCCACCCCGGGGAACCAGTCCTGACGTTGCGCCGGCGGTAGCTGGTCGTAAAGATCACGCATCGCCTCCCCAACGCAGATGATCGCATCGATGCCTGAACAGTAGTCGGCGAGTTCTTGATGGTATCTCGGAGAATCAACTCCTAGCTCGAGCATATCTCCCAACACCGCAACGGTCCGGCCCGGAGATGCCGCCAGTGCCCGGAGCGCCGCTTTCATACTCTCGGGATTCGCGTTGTAGCTGTCATCCACGATGGTGATACCCGCGACGGTTATCTCGGAACCGCGGCCTGCGGGTATCAGATCGTCCGCAAGATTCAAGCCGGGTTCAACGGATCGATCGAAGGCGTGCAGCGTGGCCAGCACGGCGGCAAGCGACATGGCCCGGTGTTCACCACCGCCGGGCACGTTGGCGCTCACCTGCTCCTCGCCCACCCGAAAATCGGCGTGTCCGTTGGTTGACCCCAGGAATTGCACATCGGCTCTGTCGCCTCGCCCAAACGTTATGCAGCTGATGGCAACCGGAACCCCATCCGAACCGATTTCATCTTCAAGAATGAGATGACCTTTAGGCTCTAAGCCCTTATATATACTCAGTTTTTCTTCCCGGATTTCGTTCAGCCCCCGAAAATGCTCGGCGTGCGCGGGATGCACGTTCAGCACGATAGCCACATTCGGACGCGCCAACTCCGACAACGGCGCGATCTCGCCCGGATGGCTGGTGCCGAGTTCGTACACTGCGGCGGTGGCATCTGCGGGCGTTGCAATCAGCGACAGCGGGACGCCCAGGTGGTTATTGAGGCTGCCTTCGGTGCAGAAGGCGCCCAGTGCGGGCGCCAGCAAGCTCTTGGTGGTGGTCTTGCCGCTGCTGCCGGTGATGGCGACCACTGGGCATTCGAGTCGCATGCGCGCCGCAGCGCCCAACTCCCATAGACCATCCAAGGTATCGGCGACCTGCAGCTGAGGAACATTTCGATCCACGCCATCGTGGGCCAGAACGCCCACGGCTCCGGCTCGAAACGCGGCGTCAATGAACTCGTGGCCGTCGCGATCCGAGCGTTGACTGGGGCTGAATCGGGGTCCCGGATCGCCCGTGAGCGCAATGAAGAGATCGCCCGGCTGAACTCGGCGGGAGTCGATGCAGACGCCGGAGATATCCGGTCCGGGTTGTTCTGTGAGCTTCAACGCCCCGCAAAGGGCCGTCCAGGTCCACAGCGGTTTTGTCGAGGTCAAAACCGCTCCGCCCGTTCGCGCAACACGAATTTCTGCACCTTACCGGTAGACGTTTTCGGCAGCTCACCGAAAATCACGTATCTGGGTACCTTGAAGCGGGCCAAATTGTCCCGGCAGAAGTCGATGATGTCTTCGTTGCTGGCCTGGGCCGCCGGTTTCAGCGCGACGAACGCGCAGGGCGTTTCTCCCCACTTCTCGTCGCTTTTGGCCACCACAGCGGCTTCCAGTACCGCGGGGTGTCGGTAGAGAACGTCCTCAACTTCAATGCTGGAGATGTTCTCACCGCCTGAAATGATGATGTCCTTGGACCGGTCCTTGATCTGTATATAGCCGTCCGGGTGCCACACGGCGAGGTCCCCCGAATGAAACCACCCACCCGAGAAACATTCTTTGGTGGCGGAAGCATTCTTCAGATAGCCCTTCATGACGTTGTTGCCGCGCATGAACACCTCGCCCATGGTTTCGCCGTCCATGGGCACCGGTTTCAAACTGTGGGGGTCAGCCACCATCAGCCCTTCGAGCATCTGCCCGCGCACGCCCTGTCGGGATTTCAACGCCGCGCGCTGATCGGCGGGCCTGTCACCCCACAGATCGGATTGCCATGCACACAGCGTCACCGGACCAAAGGTTTCGGTAAGACCGTACACATGGGTGATATCCGTGCCCATTGCTTCCATGCCCTGAATGATCGTGGCCGGGGGTGCGGCGCCCGCCGTCATCACCTGCACCGGGTGGCGCACCTGATCTTTTAGCGCAGAGTCCGCGCTGAGCAATGTATTAAGTACAACAGGAGCGCCGCAGAAATGACTGACTCGGTGTTCTGCGATGGCCGCAAACACCAGATCCCCCCGCACCTGACGCAGGCACACCGAGGTTCCGGCGTTGACCGCGAGCGTCCAGGGAAAGCACCAGCCGTTGCAGTGGAACATGGGCAGGGTCCATAGATACACGGGGTGTTCGCCCATGTTCCAGGTGAGCGCGTTGGACACCGCGTTCAGATAGGCGCCGCGATGATGGTAGACGACACCCTTCGGATTGCCCGTGGTACCCGAGGTGTAACTGAGGGTTATCGCATCCCACTCATCTTCCGGCAACTGCAGGGGTGCATCTGCGGAGCCTTCGGCCAACAGGTCGTCATAGGTGAGCGCGCTGATCAGCTTCCCACCCTGCAACGACGGATCGGCAATGCTGATCACCAGCGGCGGGCGTTCAAGTCCCACCAGCGCCGCTTCAGCCAGCTCGCCAAACTCCTGGTCGACAAGGAAAGCCTTGGCCTCGCCGTGCTCGAGCATGAATCGGACGGTGGCGGGGTCGAGGCGAATGTTGATCGCATTCAAAACGGCGCCGGCCATGGGCACCGAGTAATGTGCCTCAAACATCTCGGGAATATTGGCGGCCAGAATCGCCACGGTATCGTGCTTGCCGATGCCGCGCCGGTTGAGGGCGGTGGCGATTCGAGTGCAGCGATTGAAGCATTGCGACCAGGTCAAGCGGCGATCGCCGTGGATGACCGCCAACCGGTGCGGATAGATGTCGCGGGCTCGCGCAAAAAACGATAATGGACTCAGCGGCGTGTGGTTGGCGGCGTTGATCTCCAGGCCGGTCGTGTAGATGTCACTCAATGGTCTGGCTCAAGCACTGCGGTCATGCCATCCTATCTGCATGAGCGAACCAAGTGTATTGTCCCGCATCGGTCGCGGCCTGACCCGGGCGCGAATCTTCACCGCCAACCTGATCTTCGTTGTCCTGATCGTCATCGTGCTGGCCGCAGTGTTGAGCGGCTCCGGGGGTATTGAGGTGCCTGAGGGCAGTGCCCTGGTGCTCAACCCCGAGGGCTCGATCGTCGATCAGGAGAGCTTCGGCGACTCGATCACGGACCTGATATCGCCCCAGCCAAGGCAGCAAGAGGCTGCGCTTGGTGAGCTGGTAACCGCCGTCGAGCGAGCGACCGAAGACGACCGCATCACGACCCTGGTTCTGGATCTCAACCAACTGAGCTACGTCTCCACGGCGCACACCGAAACGCTCGGCGAGGCATTTTCGGCGTTTCGGGCCGAGGAAAAAGAGATCATCGCGTTTGGCAGCTACTTCAGTCAGCCGCAATACCTCCTGGCAACCTACGCCGACGCCGTATACATGCATCCGTATGGGCAGATACTGCCGACCGGTGCAGGTATTAACCAGTTATATTTCAGCGAGTTGCTGAAGAAACTGGATGTGAATATACATATATTCCGAGTTGGCAAGTATAAGGCATTCGTGGAACCTTATACGCGCGTCGACATGTCCGATGACGCCCGCAAAGCCAATCAGAATCTGATCGATTCACTGTGGAGTCATTATTCAGACCGCGTGATTGGTAATCGCAAGCTGGAGCCTGGTGCGTTCGTTCGCTACGTCGACGAATTCGACAGCCTGCTCGCCGATGCTGGCGGCGACATGGCACGCCTGGCGCTGGAGTTCAATCTCATCGATGAACTCCTCACCCCTGACCAGGCACGGGTCCGTATCGCAGACCGTGTGGGGTACGCCGATAAGGGAAATTACAACGGCATCGACTACCGCAGCTATCTGGCGGCAACCGATGCTGCTATTTCGTTTAGCGCAGATGCCAAGGTTGGGGTGATCACGGCGCGTGGCGCTATTGTTATGGGTTCCGGCGGGCGGGGCGTGATCGCGGCAGACAGCCTGATCGGGCTCATTCGCCAGGCGCGCGACGATGACAGCATCGCGGCGCTCGTTCTGCGAGTGGACAGCCCCGGGGGATCGGCGTTCGCGTCTGAACTCATCCGCCAGGAGCTGGAGCTGACGCAGCTTGCCGGCAAGCCGGTAGTGGTCTCCATGGGCAACGTGGCGGCTTCAGGCGGATATTGGATATCGGCAACCGCCAACCGCATTTTTGCGCGATCGACGACCATCACCGGTTCCATCGGGATTTTCGCGCTGATCCCAACATTTGAAGACAGCCTGGCACGGATAGGGATTTCCACAGACGGTGTGGGCAGCTCGCCCCTGTCGCGGACGCTCGATCCGTTGACCGGCGTCAATGAGCCCATGGCGCGGATTCTTCAGGCGAACATCGAAAACGGCTACGAGCGCTTTATCAATCTGGTGGCTCGCGGACGTGATATGACGCCTGAGGCGGTTGAGAAAGTCGCCCAGGGCCGCGTCTGGATCGGCGATGAGGCCCTTAACCTGGGGCTGGTGGATCAGCTTGGCGGCCTGCACGATGCGATCGAGTCGGCTGCGGAGCTTGCCGAACTGGACGATTACGATGTCGAGCACATCGCTGCGCCGCTGTCGACTCAGGAGCTGTTGCTTCGGCAGATAATCGACAACGCGCAAGTGTCCGGGCACGTTTCCGACAGCCCGCTATTTAGCGCGCTCAGCGATGCCTGGCGTCTGTTCAATTCGCTGAACGACCCGGGCCACAGCTATGCTTTGTGCGAGGCTTGCGGCTTGCTGCGCTAGCCTCCCGTCCCCGCACATACGCTGCCTGCGTGCCAGATTCGTTCAGCCCAACAAGCGAACGCGGGTGCGGCCGCTGCTCCTTGCGCCACTGCGACGTGATTTTCGCCGCCGGCGCATTCGATCGTGAAGTTCCCGGCGTTTGATCGCCAGATACTCATCGCGGCTCAGGTTTGCATTGCGGTTGCGGGCCTTTTCGCCGTCGCGATACCTGCAGAAATCTGTAAATGAATCGATTTCGTTTTTCAGTTCGCTGACGACCAGTTCGATCATGATGGCGTCGTCAATGTAGCCAAGCACCGGCACGTTGTCGGGAATGATGTCGTGCGGATCAGCGAAATAGGCCAGTGCCGCAATCACCTGTTTGCGTTCCTGTTGCGCCAGGTCCCACTCCTGGTCCCGAACCATGTCGACCAGAGACTGCACGCTGTCGATTCGCTGACGCACAAATGCCGGAACGTTGCTCTGCCGCACCTCGGAGATCATGCCCTCGGCTTTTGCAGTTATCTCCGCTTCGCTGGAGTTGTTCGCACTCTGCCGCGCCTGCTTAATGCAGTCTCGAAAATACTTCAGATCCTTGTCTTCGAGTTCAAAGGTAACCTTCAGTGGCATGCTGGTCTCTCGTTGGCTAGCTGTTGCAAGCTCGGCACTATACCCAAATTCGACGTCGATTAATTACCGCGTCTTGAACCGGTCCCAGTAGTCGCGGGTCAGCGATTTGAGCTCCTTGCGCATGAGCATCAAACCGATCAGGTTGGGAATGGTCATGAGCGCAAGCGTCACC
>JAYGEV010000243.1:0-2028 GCA_046582225.1 Pseudomonadales bacterium | reverse complement strand
GTGGCTGGAACGGACCGCTGAACGCGGCTGGACGACGCCCGCCTGGCCGACCGCCTATGGCGGTGGCGGCCACTCAAGCGCAGAAGCCAAAGTGATCTACCAGGAGATGGCCGATATCGGCGCGCGCGCGCCGCTGATGGGAATGGGCATATCCATGATCGGCCCGACCCTGCTCGAGTTCGGCTCCGAAGAGCAGAAACAACGGCACCTGCCGAGGATTGCACTTGGCCAGGTGCAATGGTGTCAGGGCTATTCCGAACCAAACGCCGGCTCGGATCTGGCCGCGCTGATGACCCGAGCCGAAGACAACGGTGATCACTTTGTGATCAACGGACAGAAAATCTGGACCTCCGGGGCAACCTCCGCCGACTGGATGTTCGCCCTGGTGCGCACTGATTTCGACGCTCCCAAGCACGATGGGATCAGTTTCGTGCTGCTGTCCATGGATCAACCTGGCATCAGCGTGAAGCCGATCCGACTCATATCCGGCACATCCCCGTTTTGTGAGACGTTTTTTGACGATGCGCTGGCGCAAAAAAGTGACCTGGTGGGCGAACTCAACAAGGGCTGGACCGTTGGCAAGCGACTGCTGCAATACGAACGATCCGGGATAGGCGGGCTGTCCGGGGCCAATCAATCCGCAGCGCCTGGCAGCGGGCTGGCAAAGATGGCCAAGCAATCCGTCGGCGATGACCACGGTCGCATCGCAGACCCGCAACTGCGCCACGCGGTGACGGCCTTCAACATGAACCGGGCCGCTTTCCGGCTGACCGCGCAACGCGCAAACGAGGAAAACAAATCCGGCATCCCAGGGGCCGCCACCTCGATCTTCAAGCTCTACGGCGCAGCTTTGCAGCAGGATGGCGCAGAGTTACGACGAGAACTCCTTGGTACCCGTGGGCTTGGCGCGGGTCCAGGCTGTTTCGACAAAACTGAACTCGACGCCACCAGCGAGTGGCTTTCCAGTCGTGCGACCACCATTTACGGCGGCACCAACGAAGTGCAGGCAAACATCATTGCAAAGCGCGTGCTGGGCCTTCCGGACTGATACTCCCGACTGAACCAAGGAGCCATGTCATGAGCTTTCAGACCATCGACGTAAAAACGCTGACTCCGCACATCGGCGCTGAAATCGAGGGGGTGGACCTCTCCACGCCACTGTCCAACCAGCAGTTCAGCGAGGTCTACCAGGCATGGCTCGATTGGAAAGTGCTGGTGTTTCGCGACCAGCACCTCGACCGGGACCAGCACAAGGCGTTCGCACGTCGCTTTGGCAGCCTGCACGTGCACCCGATGCAACACAGTTACGGCGGTGACCCCGAAATCCTTACCGTGAAGACCAGCGCGGATTCAAAATACACCGCCGGCAACGGCTGGCACACGGACGTTACCTGCGATGAAATTCCGCCCCTCGGCTCGATGCTGTACGTCACCGAAACTCCGCAATCCGGCGGTGGCGATACGTTGTTTGCAGACATGTACCTGGCCTATGAACTGCTCTCGGATACCATGAAAAACATGTTGGCCGGATTGACCGCCGTGCACGACGGCGCCCTGCCCTACGTCGGCGGCTACGGCGTGGCGCCACCGGACGGCACGGCCTATCCTCGCAACGAGCACCCGGTTGTGATCAGCCATGCCGAAACGGGGAACAAAATCCTCTACGTGAATTCCGGCTTTACCTCCCATATCAAGGATCTCAACCGCTGGGAGAGCCAGATGCTGCTCAAGGGACTCACGGATTACATCGCAACGACTCAACGCCTCTACTGTCGGGTACAGTGGGAACCCAACACGCTGACATTCTGGGACAATCGTTGCACCCAGCATCACTCCGTGTGGGACTACTACCCCCATTCACGCTACGGTGAACGTGTGTCCATCCTGGGAGATGTGCGGCCGGCGGTCTGAGGGTGGAACGTTATCCGTAACAACCGCTGTTCGAGACGTTGTTCCCCCAGGGACGAACCCCATTGTGGTGATTGTTCACCACCGCGTAGCCCGTATGGCCGATGGTGCCGAGATCCC
>JAYGEV010000234.1:0-3118 GCA_046582225.1 Pseudomonadales bacterium | reverse complement strand
AGCGGCTTGGCACCGAGCGAGCGTCTCGACAGAAGCACGTCGCGCATATTCGTATGCTCGAGCAGCTTACCGTTTAAGAGCATGTTTCATCCCTTATTCCTCGCCCTCCGGCGGCGATGTCCAACACTCGCGACGACCCTGAAACAGCGGAAGTGTCACCGCACCGTGCTCGGTGGACGGCAGGACCACCAGCGCGTGTCCTTTCGTTGTGACGCGGTTGGACTGGTTGCGCCCGACGATCGAGATCGCGACGAACGCGTGTTCGTCGTACCAGCAGGCAGTGACCTCGCCACTGATGAACGTGGTATCGCCGATCAGGTTAGGAGCCACCACGTCAATGTCTGCTTCCCCAAGATGGGCGTCGTCTCCCATCCAGTCCGTGACAAACGCGATGACCCACGCAATACGTTGCAGACCGACGTCGTAGGTTCCGCCCATACCAACGTCTTTGCCTTCCTTGGAGGAAAAGTGTCCACGCGCCGCCGAGTCCTTTGCGCCCGTCTCGGCATTTATTTCATAGTCGTCGTGTCGCCGCCGATAGCGCACGCCGTCGGCGTGGGCGCCTCCATAGTGCAACGCACCCTGAGCGCCCGTATACCAGGAAAATATCTGATCGAGCGTGAGCGCAATGCCAACAGGCGGCAATTGGTCACCGACCTGAACGGTTTCCCACTGGCGCGGTTCTGCCCCTCGGCGCTCGCGTGGCGGCGGTATGGGTGCGGGTGGCACACGCAAGGTGCGCTCCGCTTGAGGTGATGACGCCGGTGTGGTGTCTGCCGTCGATTCGGATGCTCGCGACCGTCGCGGGGTGCGGGCGACGCGACCCTGGGCAACACACACCAGACTTCCATCTCGCCTTTGAAACTCGATCTCACCGGATTGCAAAACCCACGAGCCGAAGCGGCGGCCCTGCTTTTCCTGAACGTCGGTGAGCCGTGCGGTCACATCGAATCCATCATCAACGCGGATAACGTCATACCAGCGCCAGCGGGTTCCTGCGTAGATCCACTGCACTCCCGGCAGCTTTGGCGCCACAATGGTCGCATCAATGCTGTAGAGAAATGCAGGTGAGGCGAGCCGTTTGCCCCAGCGGGAATGGCTCGCGTAGGTTGCATCGCACCACAGGGGATTGTCGTCGCCAACGCCTTCAGAAAACTGGCGGATGGCGTCCGCTGTCGCCGCCTGGTTCCAGCGCATACGATCCCGGCGCAACGGCACGCCGATCAGCGCTCGAGCTTCTGCGATCGATGTATCATCGATGACGCCCCAGCGAAGCTTATCGCCGTCCACTACCGGAACCTTGGGATCACTTGCTCGGCAAACAAACGCAATACGCGTTTGTTCTGCTCGCGGGTATTCTGAGGCGGAAAATGCAGGATCAGTGAGTTTGCGCCCGTCACCGCTTCGATATGCCTGATCTTTTCGACGACGGTTTCCGGTGATCCGTAGACGATCGTGTCTTCACAGAGTTCTTCGTAGCCGGCTGCCTGGTATTTTTCCTGATTTTCTTTCGAGATTGTCCCTAAGTAGCCGGATGTCGAGCCGCTGGTAAACGAATGAACGTGGCGAACGACGGCTTCACCAGCTTCGTCTTTTGCCTGGGCATCGGTCTGGGCCACGTAAACCATTCGACCGATTCCGACCGAACCGTGCCCCGGATTCTCGTTATAAGGGGCTGGGGTCGATTCACACTGCTGCAGGTAGTACTGGGATTTCGGTGTTAACTGCTCAATGGGTGTGAGTGTCGACATGAGCAGACCAAGTCCGTAGCGGGCACACAACGCAATGGACTCTTCCGACGCGGCACCCATATACATCGGTGGATGTGGTTGCTGTATCGGACGCGGGAGGACCTCGTACTCACCGTCGATGTTGATGTCGGGCAGATGCACACCGGTGTGCCGGACGCGTTTGTTGTGGAACAGGCTCATCATCACATCGAGGGCTTCTGCCTGGTAGGCGCGACGGTTGTCGAAGTCAGCACCCAACGCCTCGAACTCATGCTGGCGATAACCCGAACCCAGGCCCACGGCCATGCGTCCGTTGGTGAGTATGTCGACAAACGAAATGTTTTCTACCAGACGGACCACATTGTGCAGGGGCACGACCATAACACCGCTGCACAACGTGATTCGTTCGGTCTGGGTAGCGAGATACGCGATGTAGGTCAGCGGGTCGGGGAGAATACCGTATCCGGTGCTGGCGTGGTGTTCGGCGATCCAAACGTAATCGTAGCCCGCCTTGTCGGCCTCGATGATTTCTTTTGTTACCCGCTCATGGACTTCGCGGTAAGGATAGGTCTCGACGTCCTTGTCGGGCTGGGACAACTCAATGATGCCAAATTTCATGTTCGTGGCTGCTCCGTTTCGTCGGATAAACCATCCGTCCGGTTGGGCCATAACCTTGGCACAGTTGCCCGAAGCGCGCAAGCAAATGACTGCGAACGCGCAGGTGTCAGGCTGTGCCTGGCTGATCCTGATGAATGCGCGTTGGCGCGGCCGGTTTTAATGCCATAATCGTCGTCCGAGCAGCGCTCTTGGGCCGACACACTCGTCGTGCCAACGGGAGGGTGAACATGAATTCTGCAGATACCCGTCAAATAACGCACGCGGTCCACAACGGTATTTTGCATGCCAAAGTAGTGGGTACTGCCACTGTTGACGATATGGCAGCCTATGCAGAGTCCAATATTGATGACTGGAGCGCGGCTACCAAAGTGCCCTGGGATGTCACAGGTTTGAGGTTCTATGCGATTAACCTGAAGGAAATCAAACGCATTGTTGATGCCTTTTCGAACGTGACCAGGTCGAGAAGCGAGTGTCACACCGCGATTCTGTTCAGCAAAAAGGAAGAATCGCTGGGCAACATCGTTCATGAGTTCAGCAAACATTCGCCTGTCACCAAAAAGATATTCACGGTCAGAGTCGAGGCCGAACAGTGGTTGCAGTCAATAACACCCAAAAACAGATAGGAACAGGTGTCAATCGAGTATAAGTTGCTGACTTATCTCACAGTCCAGGCGAAACGGGTTTGCCGTTGAAAGATTCACCCAGCTATGACGACTAGACTTTGTGGGCCTTGCGCATGTTTCACAAGATCCTTGCCGATCTATGGGAAC
>JAYGEV010000150.1:0-1911 GCA_046582225.1 Pseudomonadales bacterium | reverse complement strand
TGGATCTGACCAGCGACGAACTACTCAGCACCACCAGAGCGGTCCGCAAGCGGCTCGATTTTGACCGCCCGGTGTCGGTGGAAACCTTGTCGGAATGTCTGCAGATCGCAACTCAGGCACCGACCGCGTCTAACGCGCAAGGCTGGCAGTTCATGTTCGTTACCGATGCTGACAAAAGGGCTCGGATTGGTGACCTGTATCGAGCGGCTTTCAGTTTGTACCGGGAAATGCCGGTAGCCATCCATCATCTGAACAAGGACAGCTCCGACGAAACTTTGAAGTCGAGCCAGTCTCGTTCAACCTCATCGGCAGAGTATCTGGCCGAGCATATGGGCGAAGCGCCAGTCATGATGATTCCCTGCGTCGCGGGCCGCATCGATCCGGGTAGCGCGCAAGGCACGCTGATTCACGCGTCCGTGTATGGTTCGATCATCCCGGCCGCATGGAGTTTCATGCTGGCAGCCAGAGCCCGTGGCCTCGGCACCGCCTGGACGACCCTGCATCTCATGCATGAGCAGGAGATCGCCGATCTGTTAGGCATCCCCTTCGATGACTACATGCAGGTCGCACTCATTCCGATTGCATACACCAAAGGAACAGAATTCAAGCCAGCCTACCGGCCTGCGCTCGACGGTGTGATGCACGTGGACCAGTGGTAGGCGAAGCGCTGATCCAGGGAATCTGAAACGTCGGGAATCGAGATTCGATCCCGCCGCTGGTTCCCGCCGCTGGTTACTGAAGGACAGACCCCGGGCCTGGGACAATCCGCTGGACGTTTACGCCAGTAACAACGTCTGCGCACTTTGGCGCGAAGTAGTTTTTCCACTCGTCGCTTTCGTAGACCGCTTCGTATAGACGGACACGGTCCTCCTCCGAAGCAAACCGTCGTATCCAGACGTAAACGCCGTCGTCTTCCTCGCCCCTGAAACTCCCGGCAATCACCATCCCCTTACCGACCTGAAACGGAATGATTTCACCCTCCATGAATGCCATCCACTCCTCCATCTTGCCTTGTGCGATGTCGTACTGGCGCAGTTCGTAGAACATGTCTTTCTCCGAGTAGCCGTGTTCGAACAGGCAAGTGTACCCTAGCGCCAACAACGATAACCGCATCTGGTTTGAGTGTATGATAATTCGCCTAAACGGGGGGAACACGAAATGCCAAGATACGTGATTGAGCGCGACATTCCGGAAATCGGCTCAGCCGAGAGAGCGGCGCTGCGTGAAGCTTCACAGCAATCGAACACGGTGCTCGCGCAAATGAAGGCCGAGGACAAGAACATTCAGTGGGAGCATTCCTACGTTGCCGGCGACAAAACTTTTTGTATCTATATCGCCGACGACGAACAGCTGATCGAAGAACATGCCGAACGAAGCGGGTTTCCCGCTACCAAGGTCACCTTGGTGAAAAGGATGATCGATCCGGTCACCGCTGAGGCCGACTAGCCTCCAAATCGGGCAACTCGTCGCCCAAAGGCTAGAGGACTAGCTGCTGTCCAAGCAGGTGAGTGCCAGAGACCGAACGGCGACAGAACTCCAATTGGTTGGGCGTCCGCTAAGGGGAGGCGAGATTCTATGAACGAACGCTTTCTGGATGTAATTGATTCGCTCCATCCGTCATTCGAACGACTACTTGAGATGGAACCAGTATCAACAACTACACTTCCAAAAGGCACGCCTAAATCTGGGGTCTATCTGTTTACCCACGCTGGAAGTCATCTCTATGTCGGGAGAAGCAATCGGCTTAGCAACAGGATTAGGAACCATGGTTCTGACGGGTCCAAACACAACGTTGCCGCCTTCGCATTCAAGATTGCTCGTCGGGCTACCGGCAAAACCAAAGCGACCTACAAGACAGAAGGGTCTCGAAAAGATCTGGTTAAGCAGCCCGAGTTTGCAAAGGCGTTCTTA
>JAYGEV010000130.1:0-2672 GCA_046582225.1 Pseudomonadales bacterium | reverse complement strand
AACCATCTAAGAACATCAACGTGATGTTTCAGGACGGCGGCAAACGCGACCGAGAACTTGCCACGGTGACGGAATCTCTGCTCGGGCACCTGGCCAAGGTCGATCGCATCGAGTGGATTGAGCCGGGTGTCGAACCCCCACCCCACGCGCTTGCGCTGGTTGGCGAGTTGAGGGTCATGATACCGCTGGCCGGCCTGATCGATGTTGCCGCCGAACGTGGTCGCCTTGGCAGAGAGGTAGACAGGAAAGCCAAAGAACTCCAACGGACGGAGAGCAAACTCGGCAACGAAAGTTTTGTCGCAAAAGCGCCCGAAGCAGTGGTATCCCAAGAGCGCGCCAAGGCAGCCGACATCGCGGCCGCACTTGCGGTGCTCAAGGGTCAGCTCGCATCGCTGCACGACCTAGAACCCTGAGCTAGGAGGCGACTCCGTCGTCGAATCCGGGTGAGCTCGCGGACGGCTTCGCGTTGATTTGCGGTGATTCGGGGTGATTCGCGGACGGAGTCCGCTCCTACAGGAGCTGCAGGACGACCTTGCCAAAGGTCTGATCACTGGCCAGGAGTTGATGCGCGCGATCCGCGTCAACGATTGGCATTACTTCCTCGATGATCGGCTTGATCGTGCCATCAACGAAGTGTGGCCACACGTTCGCCTGCAGCGCATCCATGATCGCCGCCTTAGCGGGAACGGAGCGGGCGCGCAACGTCGACCCGATCACACGGAGCCGCTTCATCAGCAACAGCCCGAGATTCAGTTGCACCTCGGCGCCACTGAGCAGTCCAATGAGCACCAACCGACCATCGATCTTCAGACAACTCAGATTATCGTTGAGGTACGCCGCACCGACTGGATCCAGCACAACGTCAACCTCTCCCCACTGAGTAACCGCCTGCAGAAAACTGCCTTCGGTACGATCCCATCCTGCGTCGGCGCCAAGCGTCTGGCAGCGATCGATCTTATCGGCACTGCCGGCAGTCGCGAAACAGGGGTTGTTGGTGGTATTGCACAGCTGAATGGCAGCTGTGCCAACACCGCTGGCAGCCGCATGAAGCAACACCCGCTCCCCACGCTGGAGATCTGCCTCCATGTACAGATTCAGATAGGCGGTGGCAAAAACCTCCGGAATCGAAGCGGCCTGCAGCATGTCCAGACCCGCCGGTACGGGAAGTACCTGTCCGGCCGGCACAACGACCTGCTCGGCATAACCACCGCCGGACAGCAACGCACAGACACGATCTCCCGGTTGTACCCGGGTCACACCCTCTCCAATCGCGAGAACCTCACCGGCACACTCCAACCCGAGAATGTCGCTGGCGCCGGCCGGGGGCGGATAGCCACCTGAACGTTGCACCAGATCCGCGCGGTTGACGGCGGTGGCATGCACCCGAATGCTTACCTGTCCCACGCCGAGTTCAGGGTCAGCGACCTCGGCCCAGGAAAGATCACCGTTGTTGGTTACGATTGCTTTCATTCATCCACCCTTTGTCACCAGCCGCTCACCACGACATCCGCATCTTCACGTCCCGGTCGTGGAGATAATGTTTGAGTTCGCTGACTGAGTAGTCGCCGTAGTGCACCATCGATGCGACCAGAGCAGCGTCGGCCTTGCCGATCGTCAGCGCATCGTAGAGGTGCTCAGGCTTGCCGGCACCACCCGAGGCGATCACTGGAATCCGCACCGCGTCGGCGAGCATCGCGGTGAGATTCAGTTCATAGCCTTCCCGCGTGCCGTCCGCGTCGATCGAGTTGATGACGAGTTCCCCTGCTCCGAGACGCTCACCTTCCAGCGCCCAGGCAAGTGCATCAAGACCCATGGGCCGCCGGCCGCCCTCGATCACGATCTCATAGCCGGAAGGCAGCCCGCTCTGAGGAGTGACGCGCCGGATATCCATGGACAGCACGATATTCTGATTGCCGATCGCCTCTGCGCACTCGGCGATGAGCGCGGGTCGGCGTACGGCGGCAGAGTTAACATTGATCTTCTCCGCACCAGCCAGGCGCAGGTCTGTCGCGTCTGCAACGGAACGAACCCCACCGCCGACCGACAACGGAATGAAAACCTGCTCGGCAACAGCCTCCACCACATCCAGCATGATGCCGCGCTTGTCACTCGATGCGGTAATGTCGTAGAAAACCAGTTCATCCAGGCCATCCAGGTAATACTGGCTTGCCTTCTCCACCGGATCGCCGATGTCCTTGGTGTCGACAAACTTCACGCTCTTGGCGAGCTTTCCGTCTCGAACATCAAGACACGCGATGAGGCGTTTACTCAGCATGTGCCGTCCCAATCCGCAAACTGCTTGAGCAGGCGCAACCCCACCCGGCCACTTTTTTCCGGGTGAAACTGGGTCGCAAAGTAGTTGTCCTTGCCAACAGCACTCGCGAACTCGTGCTCATAGTCGGTTACGGCGTATACGTTTTCCGGCGTGGAGGCCTCTGGATAGTATGCGTGCACAAAATAAAATTCGTCTGCGGCTTCAATTCCTGCAAGCACCGGGTGCGGACGACACACGCGCACCTCATTCCAACCCATGTGCGGAATCTTCAGATCACGTCGCTGAAACTCGAAACGCCTCACGCACCCGGGCAGCAATCCCAGAGTCTGCTGATTGTTTTCTTCAGAGCGGTCGAGCGAGATTTGCAGGCCAAGGCAAATCCCCAACGCGGGCGTTC
>JAYGEV010000079.1:0-19877 GCA_046582225.1 Pseudomonadales bacterium | reverse complement strand
CTATATGCGCCGAGGTTCGATTTCGTACTCGGTAAGATCCGCTTCGCGCGTCATCGCAAAGAAATCGACGTTACGCCAGGGTGAGTTGACGACAATCCGGCCGCGCTCGTTTCGGTAGTAGGTCTGCATGCCCGGATGCTTCCAGACCATGTCCTCGTGTGCACGGTCGACCGAATCGTTGTAGCGGTCGTGAACATCCTGGCGACACTCCACCGCGCCGAGCTCGTTTGCCGCCATCTTTCTGATGACATCCATGATGTAGTTCACCTGCATCTCGACGACGAAGATCAAACTGCCGCCATGTCCCGGTTGCAGGTTGGGACCGTACAACGTGAAGAAGTTGGGGAAATCTGGAATCACCGTGCCCATGTAGGCTTTGGCGTTGTCGTCCTCCCAGACCTCGCGCAGATTTCTGCCGGAGCGGCCGACCACGTTGAACGAATCGATGAATCGCAGAACATCAAATCCGGTGGCATATACCAGAATGTCGGCTTGATGTTCCGAGCCATTTTCGGTGATCAGCCGATCGCTCTCGATGCGCGTCACCGGGTCGTCGACAAGCGCTACATTGGGATTGGCGAGCATCCGATACCAACCGTTGTCCATCAGCATCCGTTTGCCGAAGGGCGGGTAGGTGGGCAGCACCTTGTCTAACAGGTCGTCCACACGGTCGCCGAGCTCACTCTTCACGTACTCAGTAAAATAAGCCCGATGCGCGTCATTTTGAGCATTGAGGGAGCGTTCCGGATGCACCCATTCAGGATCGCGCTGCAATGCGGAGTGGATGCGGTCGTTGAACGTCCAGCCGAGCCGAACCCGGTACCACGTCTGGTACAGCGGTACTTCGGTTAGCAGAAACCGTATCGGGTCAGGCACCTCGCGACGAAACTGATCGAACGGCGCCGCCCAGTGGTTCGACTGCTGGAAAATGGTCAGAGATTCGACGTCGTGCTGAATCTCCGGGCCAATCTGCATGCATGTTGCACCGTTGCCGATGATGGCGACTTTCCGGCCGGTAATGTCTGCTTCCGCGGGCCATTGCGATGTGTGCCATGACTCGCCTTGGAAGCGTTCGGCTCCTCCGATGTCAGGGTAAACGGCCGGATTAAACGCTCCCACAGCGCTGATAACGACGTTCGCGGTGTGCGTCTCCGTGGCGCCATCGGCAGTTTGAACCTCGACCACCCAGCGCTGGTCGGCGGGTTGATAAACCGCCGATTTAACGTGGGTGTCGAAACGGATGTGTTTGCGCACGTCGAACTCGTCAGCCACGTGCTCAAGGTAGTCGTGCAGCTCGTCGCGCAGCGCGAAGTACTTCGACCAGTCGTAAGTCGCAAATGAGAACGAATACAGGTGGTTCGGGGTGTCGACTCCGGCGCCCGGATAAGAGTTCTGCCACCAGGTTCCTCCCACCGTCGACTGCTTCTCGAAAACGGTGTGCCTGATCCCGGCCGCATCAAGGTTGATCGCCGAGCACAGGCCAGATACCCCAGCGCCGATGATGATGACGCTGAAGTCCTCGGGCACATCTATCTGTGACCGGGTGAGCAGTGGTATCTGGCCCAACTGCGCGGCGGTGAAAGCTCCGTACTCCCCCGGAATGTTCTCGGCCATCGCGACGCTCAACATCCGCACCAGCATCTCAGGCGCGGGATCAGGCAGCGCGACCGGCCGCCCGGCACGCCAGGCGAGGATCGCCTCCAGGGCGGCTTCGCGAACTTCGATTTGCGCAGCCGCGGACAGCCCGCCGGAATCGTTGTCGCTCATCCCGCGTACCCGCACCGGTCGGAACGGGTTCTCCAGCCAGCGCTCGTCACCGCTCAGCTGAACCAGCACCATTAACAGCGTTGGAATATTTGCAACCGCAACGGCCTGTTCAAACTGTTGTTTTTCGCTCGAAGTAACGGTCACGCATTGCTCCAGATTCAATCGTGAACCACGATCCTACCCGGTGCCGACGCTACGGGCTACGATGGCTTCTTCTGAAATATGGACAAGGGGAGGGGTGGCCGTGGGAAATCTGCTGCAGGACAAGGTTGCGGTGGTAACCGGAGCAGGCTCTGGGATCGGGGCTGCGAGCGCGGCACGTTTCGCCCGGGAAGGCGCGCGCGTGCTGGTCGCGGATATTCGCGGCCGCAAAGCACACGAAACCGTAGAACTGATCACCAATGCTGGCGGAGTGGCGACCTCCATCGAGGTTGACGTCTCCCAGCCCGATTCGGTGCGGGCCATGATAGAGCGATGCATCGAGCACTTTGGCCAGATCGATGTGCTGTTTAATAATGCCGGCACGCTGCGGCCAGGCACCGCGGTCGAACTGGACGTCTCCGACTGGGATCTGGTCATGGCCGTGAATGTGCGTTCGGTTTTTCTCGGCGCCAAATATGCAGTTCCGCACATGCAGGCCCAGGGCGCAGGTTCGATCATCAATACCGCTTCAATCTCCGGGTTGCACGGAGACGGCGGTGCGGTGGTGTATGCGGCCAGCAAGGCGGCCGTGATCAATCTGACCCGGGCGTTGTCCACCGATCATGCGGCCGACGGCGTGCGCGTCAATGCGATCTGTCCCGGCACCATCAAAACGCCGCCGGTAAAGCGGATGATGGAAGATCCGAAGTTTCTCGAAACCAACATCACCGCTCATGCCATGCGGCGCCTGGGTGATCCCGAGGAAATCGCAAATGCCGCGGTGTGGCTGGCAAGCGACCAGGCATCGTTTGTCACCGGTGAAGCACTGGTGGTCGACGGCGGCCTGCGGGCTCGCTCACCGCTCGGCCGGATTGGAGATCCAAGACCCCTTCATCGGCGTTGAGGCCTCAGTTAAGCTGAGGGCTCAGTTAATCGGACTGGCCAGACAGCACGCCCTTTGCCACCACTGCGAGCAGGACCACCACGATGATGACGCTCGGCAAGCCAGGGAGAAACCCGATCACGCCGAAGATATCTGAGGTGCCCAGCGGATTGTCGCCGACGGTCAGCGCACGGTTGGCGGCGGCATTGCCGAACCAGTAGAACACCGTAAACGACCAGGCAACGTAGATAAATCCGTAAGCCGTCAGGCGTTGCAGCATTGGACTCAAGCTCAGCTTCGGCAATGCCAGCGCGATCACGATGACCAGCAATCCATTCATTGCCCCACCGGAATGGGCTCTAACCCAACCTTCACCGGTGCCATACACGGGAATCGCGACAATGGTCCCCGGCCAGACCTCCAGACCGCCGAGCAGCGAGAACATCAGCATGAATCCCGCAAGCATCGAAACCAAAATAACCAGAAAGCCGTTGGCCAGCATGACCCGTTGCAATCGATCCATGGAAATCTCCGTTAAGTTGAAGCCCCGTGGCTCGGGAACGGTACCGGCATGTCGGGGTTGCTGGTATCTACGAGCGGCAGCAAAGCCCCGCTCGGTAGGGCGGCGTGGCCGGCGATCCAATCCTTCATCCAGCGCGGATCTTCTTCGCATCGTGGGTTGTGCCAGGGCAGCAGCGCGCGCAACAGGTATGCCCCGACGTTGTGCGCCAGCGACGCGAGCTCTCGAATGATCTCGGCGATTCGCCTTGGATGGTAAAGATCACCATCTTTCTTCAACGCTTCTTTCATGCCGAGAATGCCGTACCCGAGCACGTGGAAAGACCCATGAAAGACTCCCAGGGCCCGCGGCAGGTATCGTCCCGAGTACGCCATGTAGGCGTCGAACGCGACGGTTTTGTGTTCGGTTTCCTCAACCATGTGCATCAGCCAGAACGACGACACGTGCGGCGACGCATGCGCAAAAAGTCGCGTTCTCTTGTTAATGAACCAGTGCGTGAATCCGTTGGTCATGCATTCGAACCCGGCGCTGTAGGCGAGCCGCGTACGCAAGCTGCGTTTGAGCAACCGCTCGTATGATCGCGCCATACGCGTCTCGACTTCGGCAAGCTCTGGATAGCCGTTAGCTTTCAACAGTTCGTTCAAGCGGCGGTGGCACTGGTAGTGCCGGGCTTCTTGAGCATTGAAGTCGCGCATGTCCTTCTGCAGGTCCGGGTCGCTGATCTGTTCGGACGCCTCGCGCATCGTCTTGACCAGAAACGGCTCGAGGTAAGGCATGGTCAGCGAGAGTCCATTGAACAGATGCGAACGAGCCACATGCCGTGGTATCCACACCGGGTCGAGGTCGTCGGGGAACTCGAACGCGAACTCGCGTACGATGATCTCGTCAACCTGTTTCGGCTGATAACGGTAATTCGGCGCCCGGCTTCGACCGGCATTTTCGTTCCGCATGGCGCTTGCTTTCGTCGCCGAAGAAAGTAGGTGCATTGAAACACAACCAGAACAACAAGGAGAAGCTGCGTGAACGAGATACGCAACCGCGCCAAAGAGCATCGTGCAGGCGCTGGCCCTGGAGCTGATCTGGTCTCATCTGCACGAGGTCGACTACCTATTCGAGGTGTCGTTGACCGCAGCTATCGCGTGGCTGCAAATTGGCGCAACATTATTGGGCATCGTCCTGATCTGGGTAATCTACTCCGGCAACGTCATGCGTTTTCGCTGGGTGCCTGCAACGGCCGATTCCGTGTTTCCGTACTTTATCGGGCTGGCCGAATTCATGCTGATCGAAACACTGGGGCCCGATAAGATCGGAGTGTGGCTTCTGCTCATGGCTCTGGTGTTCGTTATGATGAACTGGGTCTCCTATAAGACCATGGTCATGGCCAGACAAGACAGCGACAACGACGCGTACTTCGGCAGGATGGGGCCAGCGCAGCTTCGCGACTTCTATCCAGGGATTGCGATCGTATCTGGGCTGACGTTAGCCGGGGGCTATATATTGGCAAGTGGCGACACCGGGGTTTTCGCGATGCTCGCGTTGCTCGCGACAATCGCGGCACTCAGTTGGCAGTTCCGTCAGGCTGCGATGTTCTGGGCGCTCTCTGTGACCGAATTTTCGGGGCAGGAGTGACCAGGCAGAGTAGAGCCTAGATCGACAGGTCCTTCAGATTGTAATCACGCACTACCCGCTCGAAGTTCGCATCGTTGAATCGATAGGCATCTTCCAACCCTTCAAACGGTTTGTACGCAAACGGCGTTTCTTCTGAAAACTGTTGTGCGCGCGCATCAATGGCCACCTGAATCACGCACGAACGCTCGAAGATGCGTTGTTCATCGTACACCTCCTCTGCCGCCTGGCTGAGTGCGCCTCGGGCGCCCAGTACCGAGGCGCGACGGTGAAAACCGAATGTCAGAGAGACCCGCAGGTCCGGCGATGTGTTGGAAAATGATCCGTGCACTACCTGGCGGTTGGCGATGGTTACGTCGCCCGGTTTGCATATCAGCGGGACCGCTCCGGGCAGCTGTTCCGAGCCACCGTGCTCAGCTATCAGCGACTTGATGTCGATGCGTCCGAGTTTGTGCGTTCCAGGCACCACCCACAGGCAGTTGCGTGCCGTGCACGGGTAAAGCTGAACCTGGAAGTTGAACCCGTGAATTCCTTCGTCCCAGTCGGGCGAGTCCCAGTGGGTGACGCCATCCTGATGCCATGACACCGATCCGCCGAGTTCGGGTTGCTTTACAAAGGTTGCGTCGTTGTATGGCACGAAGTCTTCGCCGTTGATCGATTCGGCAATGGCCAGAAGTTGCGGGTGACCATACAAACGTAACCCCGACGGCATGGTCTGACACATTCCACTCAACAGGTGCACCACCTCGTCAGGGGCATCCGCGGCTGGCAGTGGCTGCGACATTTGAGTGGGGTGTCGGCCGTTCAGGATCTTGGTGCCGCCCCAGGGATCCGACAGCGGCTTTATGAAGATGTAGGGATTTCTGGCAAGTTCCTGGCCGTATGCCGGTCTGCCTTTTCGGTCGAGATTTGCGCCCTGTCCGGTTGGCGCGTGCTCCAGCAGAAAATCGATGTCGTCGCGAAGTTCGTTGATTTCGGCGTTGTCGACGACGCCTTCGAACACATAGAAGCCATGCTCGCTGAACGCATCGAGAATTTCCGGGTGGAGCTTGCCGCGAGCATCGAAGCGCGCCGGGCCGCGGTTGTTCAAAGCCAGTGCCCGCGCGCTACCTGCCTGGGTGTACTCGGCAATTCCTGCCGCATGTGCTCGTGCACTGGTGCTCATATCGGTTACCCCGGCATTCGCGTTTACCCGATGCTACCACTAAGACAACACGCGTTCTTCGCGCGCAAAGGTGCTGCCCGAGTGACTCCGCGCCCGATCACGTGCGAGGAGTTGTCTTGTTGGGCTCGAAGAGTTCGCCCTGGGGGTCCCTTTCGTCGTAGTTTGCGTATTTCCGCATGTATTCACGCAGCACCTGCGCTGCGGTTTTACCTTCGGCCCGGCACGCGTCGACAAAAGCCGCTCGCAACTTTCTCTCGACTCGAATACGAAGACCGACATCTTTCATAGCGTTGCGAAGTGTACCCGTCGGATACACAAATGTAACCGGGGGAGTTGGCCGATAGCTTGTTGTGATTGGGGCCGGACAGGCGGGGCCGGCATTGACACGTGCTACGACTTGTTTGTCGATCCGCCGCTCGGCCGCGTTGGGTTGACCGAGCGCGAAGTCCGAGCGTCTGGAAAGCCTGCGCTGATTGGCACGCGGCCGATGACGCGGGTCGGTCGCGCCCGCGAATTCGGCGATACCCGCGGCTTCATGAAAGTGCTGGTCGATGCAGAAACTGCGGAGATCCTGGACGCGGCAATCCTTGGCATGAACGGAGACGAGGCGGTACATAGTCTTCTCGACATTCATGTACGCCCGAAAGCCGTATACGACAATCTCACGATCGGTACCCATTCACCCGACCGTGTCGGAGTTGATTCCAACCGTATTACAGAGTCTTCGCCCGTTGAACTGACCCACCACCGGCGAGATCGGCGTCACGTCAGACTGGCACGGATAACGTTTGCGGTCTCCTGTCGGATGCCTAGTTTGTTGGCGGCATAGGCTTGGGCCGGAAACTCGGCCAGCCTGGCGGCCTCTTCTACCGCAGCTTTCAGCAGCTCTTCCGCCGGAATCGTACGATCAAGGAATCCGGCGTCCATCGCACCTTCGGGATCGTAGATCGTCGCCTGCGTGACGGCAGCGGTGAGATGCCTGCGTGACAATCGCGCCTTGGCGAGTTCGAATCCGAACACCGGCAGCGCCATTCCGATCGCCGTCTCATTGAGCCCAATCCTGTAATCACCGTGGCTGCCGATGCGAGTGTCGCAGGCAAGCAGCAGAAACGCCCCGGCAGCAATCGCGTGACCCGTACAACCAGCGACCACCGGCTGTGGATGCGTAAACACCCGGTTGAGCATCTCGGCACCGCGATGTACCAGCGCAAGGGCGGCATCGGGGCCCTTCCGCAATTCCAACAGATCGAACCCCCCCGAGAACATTCCGTCGCGACCTACGATAACCACAGCCTTCGCATCGGTGTTGGCTGTGTCCATCGCCTGGTTGATCTCACTGATTAATGCGTGGCTGAGTGCGTTGGCTTTGCCATCGTCTAAACGCAGCACCGCCACGCCATCGGTAATGTCGAATTCAATCAAGGTTCATCTCCTAACCCCATCAACTCATCGGTCGGTTGCAGCGGCCACTTCTTTCGCCGCAATCCTGCTCAGGTTTTCGGCGTGCTTGTCACGACTGATCCGGTAGAAACTCATCGTCACGATCGCAATCAGATAGAACCCCCACAGCGCAGGGATGTACACAGCAGCCAGATCGTAAAGGGTGTTGGTCGGTACTTCGCCAAGGCCCGCCTGGGTAGGGAACTGGACATAGGCGAGCAGTTGACCCGCGACGATCACCCCCAGGCCGCCTACCGCCTTCTGCGCGAAGCTGTTGGCGGCAAAGAACGTGCCCTCGGAACGCCGACCGGTGCTCACCTCGCTGTCTTCGACCACATCGGCGATCATCGCCGCAATGAGAATGCTCGAGATAATGACCAGCGTGACCTCGACGGCGAAAAAAACCATCAGCGTCGGAAACAGTGCGTCGCTGCCGTTGTCCGGAAACCAGCCGAGCATACGCAGGATGAACGGCATTGGCGACGCGATTACGGCAATCGTGGTGATGCCAATTGCGGCGTACTTCTTGCCGATGGCTTTGGAAATGGCTGGCGCCAAAAATAGGGCCACAAACGCAGATAGAAAATAGGGAAACTGCAGATAGCCAATCTGTTCGCTGGTGAATTCCCAGAAGTGCCGGGTAAAGTAGATGCTCAAGCTCGTAGAAATACCGGCCGCAACCGAGATGAACAAAGCCGCCACAAACAGAACCAGAAAGGACTCGTTTGACAGGGTCTCTTTGAGTTCCTTCGCGCCGTCCATCACGCTGAAATGCTCTCGGACCGGTGCCTGCTTGAGGTACGGAATGTGGCGATGGGTACCGAGCGCCGACACCATGATGGAGACAAAGATCATGATCGATGCCGCAAGCCCGTAGTTGCTCCAGCCCTCGACATACTCCAACCCGCCCTTGTCCTCAGGCAGGAACACCAGGTAGGCAAGCACCGCCATCGTAAGACCGCCCCACCAGCCGAAAAAGTAGCGGAAGCTCATGAACTTGGTGCGCTGGTCGTAATCTTCGGTGAGCTCGGCCACCAGAGCAGTGGAGGGAATCTCGTAGAAGGTAATCAACGTGCGGATCAGAATCGCGACCACCACAAAGTAGATGAACAGCCCGTCGGGTTCGAGGTCGGGGGGAGACCACAGCAGATAGAAGGCAAGCGATACCGGCAGCGCCGAGAAGTACATGAACGGGTGGCGCCGGCCCCACCGCGACCTGAAGTTGTCGGAAATATAACCCACCAGTGGGTCCGAAACCGCATCGAACAGAAGCGCAATGAATATTCCCAGCGACACCCATTGCGCCGGCAAGCCCACCACCTGGCTGTAGAAAAACAACAGCAGGTAGTTGAATCCGTTGCTCTTCGCGCCGTTGGCGACCGCTCCGAACCCATAAAAAAGCTTGGTCGAAAGATCCGCTGTGTTGTGGGGTGTCATGTTACGCGAGGTATCCCGATCCCCGGCCCTGTCCCCGGTGAGGAGATCAGGGCCGCCTCGAACAGGACCAGCAACCTGGCCCACGCGTGTTCCGCCTGTGATTGGTTGTAGACCGCGGAATCCGGAGGGCGCCAGCCGTGCAGCGCGCCTTCGTACACTTCGACCTCCGCTGCCAGGCCAGCGGCGTCATAAACTTCCTGCAGGACATGCTTGGTTTCCGGTTCACGCTCACCACCGAGGAGCGGCGACCGGCGATCGCGCGTCCCGTGATCTCTTCGGAAACACCGGCCGAATACGCATCGGCGGTATCGATGAAGTTACCCCCGCTGTCGAGGAACTCATGCACGATGCGCTGAGAGGTGGGCTCGTCGCAGCCCCAGTCGTTGTTGCCGAATGTCATCGCACCGAGGCACAGGTTGGACACCTTCAGGCCGGTGCGGCCGAGATTACGTATTTTCATTTGGAATCGGTTCCTGCAATAGGTCGTTCTTTGGGAGCACTGTCGTAGGCGCCGCGGAAATCGCGAAATGGGCCATCGCGCCACTCGAGCGCACCCTTCAAGCCGCCTTTACGAACCTGTCGTCCCCATTCGGCAGCGGCGGCCCGCTGTCCACTCAGCGCCTGAATCTCGGTCCCCGAGTGCAGTGCTTCGCGAATGCCCATGGTTTCATATTGACGGTTAACCGCGCGTTTGGAATACATCAGCATTTCGTTGTCGATGTGGCTCATACGGCGCGCGAACTTCTCGGTAAAGTCATCGAGTTCCGCCGGATCTACCGCATAGTTGGCCCATCCCCAATGGGCCATTTCCTCGCCCGAAATCGAATCGCCCATGTAGGCGAACTCACGGGCTTTGGCCGCCGGCAGATGCCACGGTGGCCACATCATGTCCATCGTGGTCATCGCCCGAACCGGTGGGTAGCCAATCTTGGCGTCGTTCGCGACGATTCGGAAATCACACGTCGTCGCAAGTTCGGTTCCACCGGCCAGACAGTGGCCTTGAATCTGCGCGACCACGGGTTTCGCCAACTCCCAGATGGTCCAGTTGGTCATTACAACGTGGCGCGACCATTGCGAGGCACCCGGATGGGTTGTACCGGTTACCGGAAGACTCGATCGTGAATCGACATACGCGTCGTCACCCGCGCTGCGGGACGGCGACAGGTCGTAGCCCGAGCAGAAAGACCGCCCGGCCCCTTTAAGCACGATCACGCCAATGGCGTCGTCGTGCTCGGCCTCGCGCATGGCGTCCATTACCTCGCCGCGAAGGTTGTTGCTGAGCGCGTTCAGCTTTTCCGGCCGATTCAGCGTGATGAACGCAAGCCGGTCGTCGGTTTCGTAAATGATGTCCTGGTATGCCATGGTCCCTTCCCCGTATGGATAATCGTCCGTGCCTGATCGATGGTTCTTACTATACCCTTGGTGACACTTTGCTCGGAATCTCGTGATAGGCTGGGTTCGAGCTGGGCGAGAGACAATCAATGCGAGAGTATAAAACGGCGGTGTTCGACAACCGGCGCTGGCAGCAGTTCAGGCCACGTCCGGATGACATCTTCGTGTGTACGCCCGCGAAATGCGGCACCACCTGGACCCAGTCGATCGTCGTCAGCCTGTTATTTCCCGAGGGTGATCAGCCCGGACCGACGATGATGATGTCGCCCTGGATCGAAGCCAAGTTCGTGCCCGAAGAAATCATGCACCCGATGCTGGAGGCCCAGACCCATCGCCGCGTGATGAAGAGCCACACCGCCGCCGATGGGATTCCCTGGTTCGACGACGCGAAGTACATCGTGGTCGGGCGCGACGGCCGCGACGTATTCATGTCGATGTGCAATCACCTTGAGCGCATGAAGATGATCGCAGAGATGAACGAACGCGCGCTGGCGGATGGCGTCCCGCCAATGCCCGAATTCGACGGCGACTATCACGGTTTCTACCCGATCTGGCTCGGCAACGACGAGTTGTTTTTCAACATCATCCGTTCCTACTGGGAACGCCGCGAGCAGGCCAATGTCCTGCTGGTGCACTTTGCGGATCTGAAATCAGATCTGGCAGCAGAGATGCGCCGAATCGCCGATTTTCTCGATATCGAACTGGATGCCGCCCAATGGCCCGACGTAGTCGATCGCTGCACCTTCGAGGGGATGCGCGGCCGAGCCGAAGAGATTGGCGACTTTGGTCAGATGTTCAAGGGTGGCGCAGAGGGGTTTCTGTTCAAAGGCACCAACGGGCGCTGGCGTGATGCGCTTACTGAGGCCGAGGTTGCGGCCTATGATCGCCGCGCCAGTGAAGTGCTATCTGCGGATATGGCTGCGTGGCTGGAGGGTGGCCGACGCGCAGTACCCGCATAGCCGGTGGCCGATTTATTCGGCCGGATGGCTCAGCATCGGCGACCGGTGCAAGCGGGCGCTCGCGGAGATGGTCGAATCGCTGGAGCTTCAGGCTCGAATCCCAGCCCTCGAGGTATAGGTTGCCTCATGCAATCCACATTCGCGCTTCAGCCCTAAAAAGCGAGTCTGTTCTTCGCTGCCGGCTTCGTTGAGCGATATTGTGGTGTGGGTATCACCGATGGACACGTAACCCTCGCTCCACAACGGGTGATACGGCAGATTGTGCTGCTTGAGGTATTCGTAGACGTTCCGGTCAGTCCAGTCGGCGATTGGGGCGACCTTGAAGCGGCCGCCAAGCAACTGCACAAAGGGGACCTCTGCACGGCTTTGCGACTGCGCGCGTCGCAACCCGGTGATCCAGGTCCCCACGTTCAGTTCTTCCAGTGCGCGCCCCATGGGCGCTACCTTGTTGTCGTGGTTGTACTGCTCGATGCCCGCCAGGCCCTGGGTCCAGCGCTCGCCGTAAAGCGCCTCCTGCCTTGCCGGGCTCATTTCGTTCCGATACACCTTCAGATTCAACGAAAGTCGTTCGGTCATCTCGTCGATGAAACGGTAGGTCTCGGGGAACAGATAACCGGTGTCGAGCAGTATCACGGGGATATCCGGTTGCTGCTGCGTCAGCATATGCAGGCTGACCGCCGACTGAGCGCCGAAAGACGACGTCAGCACAGCGGTGCCTGGAAGATTGTCCAAAACACACCGGACCCGGTCCGTCGCATCCAATGCGGCCAATCGCCGGTTCCAGTTCGCCAGATGCGCATCGTCGGTAAAGCTGGCCCGGTCGATCTGACAGGCGTGGCTTTTCGAATCGTTTAGTGCCTGGAAATCAGGCTCCGGTTGCGAGGGGGTTCGATCAAACATCTCGTTCTCTACTGTTGGCGCGGCGAATATTTTCCAGGCTCCGAGTAAAGAGTGGGGGCGTGCCCCGTATAAACAAAGGAATAAAAAATGATACCGATACAACTTTTGGTTATATAGATACAGTTGCCCGTACTGAAGGTTGTTGGACACTCCCGAGCGGGGAAGGCTGAGATCACGGCGTGCTCGCCCAGGGAAACCGGGGTTGCGCCGATGAACACGTCGCACCGGACCATGGCCCTCGAGTTCTACCAAAACAAGGAAAATTCGTGCGAAAAGAGCAACGCAAAACATATCCGTCATGATCCTCCCAGTGCTGATCCTGTTCGGTTTCAACACCCAGGCTGAAGAAGCACAATCACCCGGCGTAGCGGAAGTTTTCCAGTGCAGCTACAACGACGGTAAAGACTGGGATGATCTGATGTCCGCGCGGGATTACTTCCTGAAGCAGTCCGACAAGGCCGGCATCACGCCTCCACCGTCCTACGTGTGGTCACGGTATAAAGGTGGCCCGCCTCTGGACTTCATATGGTTCAGCATCCATGCGGATCTTGCTGCATTTGGCGCGAATGCGGACGCTGGCGCCGCGTCCAGTGATATGGCTTCGGTGTTACCGCGGTTTTATTCCGTTGCCAGTTGCCGGGAAGAACTCGGAACAATGAACACGGTATTTCAGCGCGATGGCGGAGACGGCCCGGTGTTTCTTTCGTCTTATGCCTGCAACTATCGCCCTGGCGCCGGACCGGGTTCCCAGGCCGATCTGAACAGTCACATCGTCGGCGCGCTGGAAGCAATGGGCGACAACGCGCCACAAGCCGTATATACGATAGAGCCAATTACCAGCGGCCCCAACAGCAGAGATGTGTATCTGTTCGATGTTCACCAGAGCGCGACGGCCTGGACAAATTTTCAGGGCACAATCGCGGGCGAGGCCGACGGGCAGGCTCTGGCGCGCCACTTTGAGGCGGTCCTCGATTGCGATCAAAGTCTCTGGAATGCCCAACAGGTCGTGGGCGGCGACGGCTAGTCGCAAGACCCTCTCGGCAGCAACCAGCCTCAGGCACGGCCCTTAACGGGGTCGTGCCTAAATACCGGTGGAATGAGCGCCATGGAATCTGTCTGCGTCGCGTTCAAGGCACCCCTGGGTTGGATTAACGCAGTCGTGGTGGCGAGCACCGACACGAGGATCTGCAATGGACCCGCGCAGTAGTACTCACGTCTCGCGGCTGGCTGGGCGACGACCTGGAGCACATCCTTGAATCCCACGTTCACATTCACATCGCAGAGGGCGAAGCCATTCGCGACGCGACACGTGCCACATTGAAGGCCATGAATATCGAGCAGGTCGACCAGGACGAAAAGAGCACGTTAGCCAAAGCTGCGCAGGCGCTGAACCACGAGGACTGCGACAGCCTGATGAAGGGCCTACGACCGCCAGGGGCCAGGTCCTGGGCTAAGGAAGAACGCCTGATCGCGCTGGCCGCTTGGCTTAATCGAGACTAGCACGCGCTCGGGCCACGCTCGTTCAGCCTTCTTTCAGCTTCGCGGGCCCATGATTGCCCGACCACCAGCAGTGGTGTCCGGTGAAATTTGGAGGAACAGCAATGAATACCAGGACTTTTCGGATGGTGTTTGCTGGATTGTTGGTAACGTCCGCGGTGCTTGCATCATCTGCAAACGCCGTTGTGCATGCCGACGCGCGTGCCGACTCGATCTGGATCGGAAGTTATGGGTCCATCAGCAACTGGCGTGCAGTGGCGCGAGATGAGCTGATCCTGTGGAATGGCCGCTCCAGGGCTTATCTGGTAAAGGTCTGGCCCACGGCCAGCGGCTTACGCTTCGCTGAGAGGATTGGCGTGACCCGTACCGCCGGCCGAATCACCAGGTTCGACACAGTACTGGTCCGGGGTCGGCGGCTGCCAATAAAGACGATCCAGCGGCTGGATCCGCAGGCGGCTCGAGCGATGCGCTACCAATCCTCCTAGCCGCCGCAGCGGCGGCGTCTAGGACACGCGCACCAGCGGCACACCAAAATTTTCGCCGCGTAATATTCGGATGAGCGCTGTCGGCATATTGTCGATTCCTTCCAGCGTGTCCTCGGCGTAGCGCATGCGCCCATCGCGAAGCAGCTCCGTCATACGCGACAGGGATTCGTCAAAGCGGTGGGAGAAGTTGGAGACGAAGTAGCCGGACATCTCGGCCTGCTTGTACACCAGGTTGAAGTAGTTCTTGGGCCCGTACCAGTCCAGGTCGTTGTTGTACTGCGAGGTACCGCCACACAACACCACCCGCGCCCCGAAAGCGATCTGGCCAAGCACCGCATCGAGGATCTCTCCACCCACGTTGTCGAAGTAGATGTTGATCCCATCCGGACACGTCTCGGCGAGGCGCTCAGTCACATTTTCTTTCTTGTAGTTGATTGCCGCCTCTGCACCCAGCTCACTCACCACCCATTCGCATTTTTCGTCGCTGCCAGTAATGCCGATCACCCGGCAACCCTGCAGTTTTCCCAATTGACAAACAAGCGATCCCACGCTTCCCGCCGCAGTCGAAACAACCAGCGTATCGCCGACCCGAGGCTTGCAGAATTCAATCATTCCGAAGTAGGCGGTGTGACCACTGCCGCCGAGCACGTGCATCAAGGTTGTTTCCGAAAGCCCCTCAGGGGCCTGCACCTTGCGCACCGCATGGCGGCGGGCGCCGTCTGAGACAGCATATTCCTGCCAACCCAGGTCGCCCATCACCAGATCGCCGGGCGCGAACCCGGGATTTTCGGATTCGACAACCTCGGCCAGACCGCTGCCGTACATCGTGCGTCCGATGGGAATGGGTCGCCCGGCGATTCCGCCGGATACCAGCGCCATGCGCATGGGCGGATTTACCGTGAGATACCGGGTTTTCAATATCAGATTACCTGGTTCCAATGCGGGTACCGGCTCTTCGAGCAGCTCGAAGTTGCTTTGCTCGACCTCAACTTCCGGACGCGATGCGACCACCCATTTCCTGTTCACCAAACCGCTCATCCAAAACCTCCCCAGATCATGCAGTGCTCAATCATATCGGAGAACAACCCACCAGGTGCACCCATCAGCTACAGGGTTTACCATGGAGATCAGGACCGCGCAAACATTCAGCACGAGCCATCATGTCGGCATAGTGCGTCTTAACAATCCGGGGGACATCGTGGAATACGATTATAAGGTAGGGACCATTATCAACCAGCAGGCGCCGACGAATTCGCTGGAAGCCAAGCAACCCTACGTCGACAACGGCGTGGGCGTCGCCGACAAATCCCGCTATTACGATCGTGATTTCATGTCTCTGGAGTGGGAACAACTGTGGACAAAAACGTGGTTGATCGCCGCCGTCAGCTCCGACATCCCCGAGGTCGGCTGCTACTCGGTGTTTGATATCGGCCGCGAAAGCATCATCGTCGTGCGTACCGAGTCCGGGTTCAAAGCCTTCTACAACTCCTGTGCCCACCGCGGCACGCGACTCGTGAACGAGCCGCTCGGCAAAAAGCAGAGATTCGTATGTCCATTTCACGCCTGGCGGTACAGCAGCCTCACCGGGGAGCTTTTAGAGATCACCGACGAAGCCACTTTCCGCGAAGAGGTGGTCTGTGACCGAGCGGGCCTGACCGAGCTTGCCTGCGAGGAGCTTGCAGGGATCGTGTTCGTGAACATGCGCGAGAACCCACCGCCGCTCGTGGAGAGCATTGGGCTGCCCGAAGGCTATCTTGAGGCATACAACATTTCGAACATGAAAGTCATTCGCCACGTTCGAACAGAATGGGCCGCAAACTGGAAAATCGGCATCGAGGCGTTTTACGAAAGCTACCATCTGCATGTCGTACACCCGGAAACCCGGCTGGTGATGGGCGATCTCAACGTGCAGTACGACCTGTACCCCAACGGCGCGAGTCGCATGATCGTGCCGCTTGCCCAGATCAGCCCACGCCAGAAGGATCAGACCACCGTGAACGACGGGCTGAAAGCCATGCTCAATGAAGCCGGCATTGATCCGACCGAGCACCCAAGCAACGCCGCCGACGTACGAATTGCGATCCAGCAAGCAAAACGCGAGCGCGCCGAAAAGCTGGACCTGGACTATTCATCTTTTGTAGACGGGCAACTGACCGATAGCTGGGCCACCGGAATATTCCCCAACGTGCAGATCGGCTGTCACCCTGAAGGCGTGTTCCTGATGCGCTTTGTGCCGCACCCAACGGATCCGGAACGGTTCTACTACGACACGATGACGCTGTTCCTGCCTGCGGATGATCCCAACTACAGCGCCCCGGCCTGGATGGGTCTTCCAGAAGGCATGGACACCTCCGGCAACACGCGCCCGAACTGCGAGCACTTTGGGGTCGGTGAAGACGGCGATCTGGGCCTGGTGCTGTCTCAGGATGCTTCGCTGTTGCCCATCGTGCAGGCCGGCATTCACTCCAAAGGTTTCAAGGGGCAGCTGTGGGGCGAGCAGGAACAGCGCCTGCGACATTTCAACTCCGAACTGGATCGCTACCTCACCGGAATCAAATAACTCCCGGTAGTAGCCTGGCGAATCTAGCTGCCAAACCGATAGCGCAGTTTGAGCACGATCTTTTCCGACACGGGATCTTCGTAGGCGGTGCGCAACAGATCAGAAAAGCTGGCCCGGGCGGGTGTTTTCAGCCCGCCGAGGGTGTAGACCAGGAACAAATCCGACAACGGCGCCAGTTCCCACCGATAACGCAGCTGAACGTTGAGGTTTGAGATGGTGAAATCATCGCTCGCGCCGCCCGGCGCCTTGGTCACTTCATCGAGGTGGCCAGCATCATCGGGCACCTTGAAAAACATCTGCTCCCTGGCCTGAATGCCGACCCACTGCGCAGACAGCCGAAGCTGTTGGCGCGCGTTGAAAAAGAAATCCACGCTCAACGTCGGCCGCCACTCCCGGGTGTCGAAGGTGGTGAAGTTGCCCTCTTCCTGATGCAGCAGCCATGCGTCTCGACGCACGTACTCTGTCAACAGATTGATCTTCAAACGTGATGATGGGCGCCACTCGACACCTATCCGCGCCTTGATCGCAACGCCATCGATCTTCTCCTGGTTGACGTCCAGCCCAATCCGATAGCTGAACGGACGCGAGAAGTCCGAAAAATAGTCCGAGTGGAACTCCCATCGATCGGGAACCCTGAACGATCCGTTGCCGAAACTCTCCAGGTCATCGGTGCGTCGTGCGAAGAACAACAGCGACGTATCCACTCGATCAAGGTTGTTGAGCAACATGCCTGCGGAACCAGACACGCCCTGACCGGTGACATCGCCGTCACCATTGACCACGTATATCGAAAAAAGACCGAGCGTGAGTTGGCGGGCCCAGCTGACGTCCGAATCCGTGTAGTTCACGCGCGCGGTGCCCCGCGTGATGTCGTTGCGCGGCAGAAACCCTAAATCGTTGATGTCCAGTTTGTCGTCGTAGTGTTCCAGCCCGAGGTCAAACTTCAACCCGCGCCTGGGGTTGTACACCAGATCGGCAAGCCCACCCCAACCGAGACCCACGCTGTCTTTATCGGAATGCAGAAATTGACCATCCAGCTTCCAGACACCGCTGGGGGTCTGGTAGTGATAGTCGATCCCGAGCACCACGGCATCTTCATCGGGGTGCGCGGTAAGAGTGGAAATTGCGCCGAGTGCGCGATAGCCGCCCGAGGAGCTGTCCTCCCACAACAGTCTGGCAACCGCATAGTCACTTCCGGATTGTCTATATTTTTCTCCATCCACATCGAATGTCACGTCATCTTCGCTCGCCCCCAGCAACCCGTATCGCACACTACCAACCTGACCGGTAGCCTTGACCGCACCGTACAGTTCAACCTGTTGATTCAGTTCGATGCTTGGAACCGTCACTCCATCAGGCACATCCGGGCCTCGCGGCGTCCCGCCAATTCTGCGTGTGTTGACGATTGTCACGGGAAAGAAATTTCGCGCCGAGTCGGATCGCGGCGTGGTGAAGAAGATGTCGCGTCCTTCAAGAAAAAACAGTCGTTTCTCCGGAAAAAACGTTTCCAGCGCGGACAGATTTATCACCACGTTGTCGGACTCGACGTTGCCAAAATCGGGCAGTATCGATCCCGAGACCTGAAAATTAGTCGAAGGGCGCCAGAATAACTCTGCCCCTGCGCGCAGCTCGGTTTTGTCGTTCATCTGATCGTAGGTAACCGAGGAATACGGAATCACGCTCCACTGCTGACGCGGATCGACATCTACAAGCTGCATGGGGCGCATATGTTGGATGAACTGATTGATGGTCAGCGGCAACGCGGGAACACCCCAGCGCTCACCGATGGCCGCTACCCGGCGCGATGCGAAAACCGACATCTTTCGTGCGCCGGTTTGTTTCGGCATCGCCAGCTGAGACCAGGGCACGAATATCTCTGCAGACCAGCCGTGATCCGTCATCGACGTTTCGCCATACCAGACGCCGTCCCAATCGGAATTGAATTGTGCTTCAGCGATGAGCGTGCCATCGGTCTTCACGCCACTGGACGACAACGATACCCAGTAGCCGTACTTTCCATCTCCCGAGGTATCCAGCACCAGTCCGACAAAATCGCCGAACCGCGTTCCAGTATCTTCCGGTGACAACACAAGAACCACCGTTTCAGGGGGCTGCACAGCATCGTAGCCTGCGTAAATGCCTCGCTCTGAATAGATGAGCATGAGTTTCGTTGGGTAGCGAGGTTCGGCCATGGTGTCGGGGTCGATCACCCGGAAGTCGGTGACCACGGCAGCCTGGGACCAGGCGGCATCGTCCAGATCGCCGTCGATTCGGATGCCCAGTTCGCTGTCTGGCACGCGCGGCATGGAAATCGCTTCGCCCACATTGAGTTCCAGCGTCCGACTGTCGGGCACTTCGGCAGGCGATTGTGCACACAGGTTGCCAGCGGCGAAAACCACCAGCAGCCACAAGCAACGCATATGAGATCCTTACCGCGAATCAGCCAGCTTAGCAGATGCATGAGCGTGGGCAGTCTGGAGATCCTCCAGGCTTGACTCGCCACGGGATCACGCTCTAATCAACCTACCGACGCAACATGCGCAAAGTGATGGATGAGCTGAGTGAACTGGCGGTGTATGGCAACACCGAGGTGGGCTGGGATGAAAAAACGCCAGCCAACGAAACTGTCGACGAGCACGGAACTCCTTTCCCGAGCAACCGCGGTTTTGGACCACCCGACCCGCGTGCTCCGAGCCGGCGTGTTTGCGACGATCCCGAGGTCGAGGAGCTGCGTACGATTCTGCGCGAGCGCAGTGGGATTCGTGGATTGGAGATCTGCGCGCCGACCGAAGTCGACCGCGCCGCGCGGATTTTTCGGCGCGACGGATTTGTAGTAGTCCGCGACCTGCTCGATACCGGGCAGATCGATCGATGGCGTGATGCGTGTGCACGAGTTCTTAAACAGCTTCTCGAAATCCCCGGTATGGACGGGCGCAAATACCTCACCGAGACGGGACGACTGCCTCACCGTTACAGCCTCGGGACGAGTTCGGCCTGCAGACAGATGATTCATGACCCCGACTGGGCGGCGATGATCGATCTGCCAACAACGACGCCCATCCTGTCGAAAATCTTTGGTTCCGCAGACTACCTCTGCTGGGGCGG
>JAYGEV010000046.1:0-11623 GCA_046582225.1 Pseudomonadales bacterium | reverse complement strand
CCGAAGATCTGCATGAAAAAATTGTTGCCGGTGATCCAGTGCAGGTCGCCGATCTCAGACAGCGCGTGGAGTTCAACGCATTCCCACACACCATCCCCGGCGCGATCCGGTTGCCGTTGGATCGGTTCAACGAACAGGTTGAGACGCTCGCCAGAGAGCGGCCGCTGGTGCTGTTCTGCACGTGACCCAGCGAAGCCACCAGCGCCCGTGTGGCGCACAAGCTCGAACAGGCAGGATTCGACGTTGCGCCACTCGCGGGCGGGCTCAGTCGATGGATTAAGCTCGAGTTGCCTTTGGAAGAACGTCCGGTGGAGCCAGTCCTGATTTCGTGACTCGTTTCGTTGCCACCTAGGTGCGTCGGTTGATCTGCGTTACCGGAACGCTGTCGATGATGTCCCAACGGAACGCTCCCGCTTCGCGTTCGAGCACGACGATCGTGAGGGTATAACCGTCGGACGTCCTGCCGGTGCGCGTGAGTTGCGAGCCTGGCTGTCCGCTGAGTCCGGTTGGGCACGCGATCTTAGCAGTCACGCCGCCAGTTTGATTGGCGAACTGTGTCACCATCAGCCCGGCAAGTTCCTCTGCACTACGTCTGCCAGACGCATTGCCAGTAGTGGAAACATCGAAATAGCAACCGCTGGCGAAGGTTGCCGTCATGGCAAGTATGAGCAGGGTCTTTGCCGCCCTGCTGATAGCATTTGAATCGGCCATATGTTGAACGCCTGGAATAAAGTAAAACTTGAGCATATGCCTCGCAGCGGCGGTGTTTCGTGATCGGATATCCAGGTTGAAGAGATGGGTCATCCAAACTTCAACGTAGGCCCAATGGGTCGTTTTACAGAAACTCGCGGATCGATACCCAGTATCGGGGCGCCGCGTCAATTGAATTGTGTGATGCGCCCTCGATCAACTCCCATTGCGTGCTTCCACTCCAACTGTCGGCAAGTTGTTGAGCGTGGTACGGGGGAATGATCTGGTCGCGCTCCGCCACCAGAAACAGCGCTTCGATGTTCAGTCCGGGAGCCAACGCAAGGGAATCAAACGGGTGTCTGATCAGCGCGGAGACGGGTAACCAGGGATAGTGACGCCGCGCCACGTTGCCAATGCTGTCGTAGGGGGTGGCGAGCACCACGGCATCGACTTTCCGGTGTGAAGCCAGGTAAACGGCGACACCGGAACCGAGACTGCGCCCGAACGCTACGACTTTCCCGTTGTGCACGGTTGTCTCGACGAGCGCGTCATAAACGTATAGCGCGTCGGCGAATAGTGCGGACTGCGAAGGGGTACCTTCACTCGCCCCGTATCCACGGTAGTTCATCAGCACGAAGTTGGCATCAGCCTTGTTGGCCGCGTCCAGGCCGGTCACGCTGACATCCTCAGCGTTGCCGCCGAAGTAGAAAACCAATGGCGCGTTGGGCGGGTCCCGCGCCCCAATGAGCCAGCCGGAAAGCATCGCCTGGGGGGTTTCGATGGAACTCTGCCAGGGTTTCAATTGCGTGACGGCGCGCGGATCACTGGCGCTCGGGAAAAACAGCATCCGGTCCTGGACCAGGAAAATCAGCGCGCACAACCCGATGTAGCCAGTGATTGCAAATATGAGGAATGTAGCCATGCGCTTCATCGAAACGGTCGCCGGATCCTGGGATCACACACTATTCGATCGACCCGCCGTACGCGATGAGCAAGAATGATGTCACAGGACAAGGAGCTTAATGTGAAGGAATTTGCTGGCAGGGTCGCAGTGGTGACCGGCGGTGCAAGCGGCATTGGCCTGGGCATGTGCCGCGCGTTCGCGGCGCGAAAAATGAAAATCGTCATTGCGGATCTGGACACCGATGCGTTAGCCAGCGCAGTCGATGAACTCACCAGTTCCGGAGTAGAGGCCGTGGGAACGCAGTGCGATGTATCAAAGCTCGAAGCCGTTGAGGCATTGGCAGCCACCGCAATCGACACCTTCGGCGCGGTGCACGTTCTGTGCAACAACGCCGGCGTGGGCATTCCCACCTCGGCCCGCAAAATCAAACTTGAAGACTGGAAGTGGATTATCGATGTGGATCTATGGGGTCCGATCTACGGCGTGAAAGTGTTCTTGCCATTGATCGAATCCCAGGGCGAGGGGCACATCAATTCGACTTCATCGATGGCGGGGCTCATTTCAAGCCAGATGATGGGCGCCTACAACGTTGCCAAGCACGGGGTAGTCGCGCTCATGACGGCCCTGGAACGGGAGCTGCGCGCAAAGGAGAGCCCGGTGACCGCTTCGGTACTGTGCCCGGGCCCGATCAATACCAACATTTCGCGCCACTCGGTCCAGTTTCGACCTGGAGGTAAGAAACCCGGCACCGACGGTAAAACCGCCGGCAAGATGGCGAGCAACATTCAGAGCGCATTGGAGCAGGGTATGGATCCTGATCAAGTCGGTGAGATGCTCGCTGACGCGATCGCGGACGACAAGTTCTGGATTCTCACTCATCCACGCTGGTCCAAGACCGTTCAACGCCAGCTGGATGCACTCAATGATGACCAGTCGCTGACAAAGGCCTAGGGCCTCCGAGCCTAAGCTCGGCGGAGCCTCGGGGGGTCAGTTCTGCAGCGCGAAGCCGGTATAGCCCTGGTTCGCAACCTCCTCGCAGCGTTCGCGATACTGAGACAGGCCGCCTACATAGGGCATGAATACCCGGGTTTTTCCGGGGATGTTCGCGCCCATGTACCAGGAATTTGCGAGCGGGAAGAGCGTCTCGTCAGCCTCGTCCCAGACGTGCTGCACCCATTCGTCCTGTGCCTGCTCGGTTGCTTCAATGCGGGACAATCCGTTGTTGTTCAGATATGCGATGCACTCGGAGATCCACTCAACGTGTTGTTCGATCGCAACCGGCATATTGGTCAGTACCGACGGGCTGCCCGGCCCGGTGACGGTAAACAGGTTCGGAAATCCGACCACCTGCAGGCCGAGGTAGGTGCGCGGGCCGTCGGCCCATTTGTCTGCAAGGCGAAGCCCGGCCACACCGCGGATATCCATGTTCAACAACGCACCGGTCATTGCATCGAACCCGGTGGCAAACACGATGATGTCGAGGTCGTACTCCGCGTCCTCGGTTTTGACTCCCGCAGCAGTCACCTCGACGATGGGGGCGCTACGGACATCAACAAGGCTTACGTTATCGCGGTTATAGGTCTCGTAATATCCGCTGTCGATCGGTGGTCGCTTGGTACCGTAAGGGTGATCGTTTGGGCAAAGTAACTCGGCGGTCACGGGATCATTCACGATGCCGCGAATCTTTTGGCGCACAAAGTCCGCCGCCGTGTCATTGGCGGCCTGATCTCTAAGCAGGTCACCGAAAGATGCAGCGAAAAAGCGAAACCCGCCGAGATCCCATTGCTCCTGATAGATCGCCTCGCGCTCATCAGAGGTTACGTCGCTTGCCAGCCGCTCGGTGACCAGATAGGGGAACCCAAAGTCAGAGCTGCGACAGGTTTCACGTATCGACTCGTAATCTGCCTTGATCCCGGCTGCTTTCTGGTCGCTCAACGGTGCGTTGCGGGCTGGGATGCTGTAGTTGGGCGTGCGCTGAAACACCGTGAGGTACTCGGCTTCGGCTGCGATAACCGGGGCTGCTTGAATACCCGTTGAACCCGTACCGATCAACCCAACGCGCTTACCCGCGAAATCCACGCCCTCATGCGGCCATGCGCCGGTGTGGTAGCACTCGCCGCTAAATGTTTCGATGCCCGGAAAGGACGGTGTGTTGCTGGCAGACAGGCAGCCCACGGCGCTGACCAGGAACCGTGCGGACACCCGCTCACCGTCGTTGGTCGTGATAGTCCAGCGATTGGTTCCCTCATCGAAAGATGCGCTCGTCACTCGGGTCTGGAAACGGATGCTGCGCCTTAGATCGAAGCGATCGGCCACGTGAGTAAGGTAGCGGAGGATCTCCGGCTGTTCGGGATATCGACTCGACCAGACCCACTCCTGTTCGAGTTCCTTCGAAAACGAATATGAGTAGACGTGGCTTTCCGAGTCACATCGCGCGCCCGGGTACCGGTTCCAGTACCAGGTGCCGCCTACGCCGTCGGCGGCCTCAAACACCCTGACATCCAGGTTCATCACATCGCGCGCGCGGTACAACATATACAGTCCTGAGAAACCGGCGCCAACGACCGCGACATCCAGGTGAGTAACACCATTGGCCGCAACGTTTTCATCAGAGTTCGACATGTCGCTCCCTCGTTTGGATCGTCTGCCAGCACACAATACACCTCACCGGCATCGGCGTTTTGTTGCCGCGATCTTATCTGGACAGCAACGGTTTCGGATCCGCGGCGATGCCGAGGCAGTGTTAGCGTCCGCCGTTGCGCAGGGCATCCTCCACCTCATTGAGCACCGCTTCTAATCCATCAGGTAGTTCGGTTGTGAACTCCGCGCGCGCCAGGTACGCACCCAACCCGCCACGCAGCTCCGAAAGCGTCCAGTTAATGGGGCTTCCGGTCGTGGTGATTTTCTCGATCACCTCGTTGCCGCCGGGGTCCGCGTGCCAGTGCGGGCCTTTCGCAAAACAGTCGAAGCGAAGCAACTCGCGTTCACCGGACACTTCGCGTACCCGCAACGTGGGTCCGCCGTCGGTACCCACCGCCCGATGCTCTACCTCGAAACGAATTGGACCAAGATCGAATGTCATCATCGGCGCAGTCTATCACTGCGGGTCGGTCCGAGGCGCGCGCCGGGTGGAGCAACAAACGATCCTGCGCAGGTATACACTCGGCGGGGTATTCGGCAACGCAACGGGCCAGGTGATGCTCAACCCGATCGCTATGCGTATCGAGCGGTTGCTCGTGACGATGATGACGGCATCGGTGCCAACCACGCCGGAACTCGATGCGCTCTTCAAACTGCTTCACGAGGCCAGCGATCCGGGCGATCGCTCGGACGCCGAACAACGGATCTGGGCGATCTGGAGTGGTCACGAAGATGCGGATGCTGCGCACGCGATGCGCAATGCCATCGCCGCACTCGACAGCGGCGACCTTACGGCCGCGGACCGCGAGTTGACCATGATGGTCGAGCGCTGGCCGAACTGGGCGGAAGCGTGGAACCGTCGCGCAACGTTGCGCTTTGTTGAGGAGCGCGATGCGGAGAGTCTAGACGATATCGAACGTACGCTGGAACTCGAGCCACGCCATTTTGGTGCGCTTAGTGGTTTCGGGCAGATCTGTTTTCGCGCGCACGACATCAGCTCCGCGTTGCTCGCCTTCGAACACGCGGTTGCGGTCAATCCGAACATGAATTCTATCCGCCAGGCGGCCGAGGTGCTGCGCAAACACGACCTACGAACCATCCACTGATGTGCTGGACCCGTTCAGTGAGAATTGATCGCACCATCTGCGGGGAAACATGATGGCGGGACTGATGAGTGATGCAGCCGTCGTAGAACGTGTGTTCGAACACATCGATCACGACACCACCGATGTCGGTGAACAACTCTGGCGCGAGCCGGTTGAAAACTACCGATCCACAGAACGATTCCTGGCCGAGATCGAACTCATGAAACGGTTGCCGGTTCCGTTCTGCCCGTCTGCGGCACTTGCCGAGACCGGATCGTATGTTGCCCGCAGCGCGGCGGGAACGCCTTTGGTTGTGGTGCGTGGCGAAGACGGCGCGGTTCGCGCGTTTCGCAACGCGTGCCGGCATCGCGGCATGCAGGTGGCCAGAGGCAGCGGCTGCGTGAAAGCGTTTGCGTGCGGCTATCACGGCTGGACCTACCGCCTCGACGGACGATTGCGGCACATTCCCCATGACCACGGGTTTCCGGATCTGGATAGGTCCGAACATTCCCTGGTGCCGGTCGAGGTTTGCGAGCGGCACGGTTTGGTCTTTGTGACCCAGGAACAACCAGTCGACGAAGGCGCGTTGAAGGGGCTTGGGGACCTTCCCGATCTGATTGCGCCACACCAGCAGATCTTCGCCTCGGGAGACAACGTCTCGGAGGTGAACTGGAAGCTCAGCATGGAAGGTAACCTGGAGGGGTACCACATCAAGCCGACCCACCGGGAAACGTTCTACCCGTATGGCTTCGACAACCTCAACATTGTCGAACGCTTTGGTAACAACAGCCGGGTGACGTTTCCGTTCCGACGCATCGAAAAGCTGCGCGGCCTGCCGACCGCCGAGCGGAACATTGCTGGCATGGTCACCTACGTATACCACCTGTTCCCCAACATCTCGATTGCGGTGTTGTCCGATCACACCACGGTAACAATTTCCGAACCGCTATCCCCGACCCAAACGCGATTCATCAACTACCGCCTGACCAACAAAGGTGCGCGGAGCGAAATCAGCACGGAGCGGGCGCAGCGTGATGCCGGTTTTGTCGCCGATACCGGTGGCAAAGAAGACGCGTCCCGCGTGCGGGCAATTCAGGAGAGTCTTGCCAGTGGCGCCAACGAATTCTTTACCTACGGCAGGTTTGAGGCGGCGATCGTACACTTCCACCAAACGTTGACTGGCATGTTAGAGCGGATGCCGTCGTGACACGGACGGGCATTGCGCTGGATGATCGATCGCTCGGCTGGTTGCGCTATCTGTATCGCAAAGCGACGACCCCGGACAACTGGGACCGCGGGGGTCATCCGCACGCGCACTGGGATAACGCCACCGGCGAGCCGATGACCTCGTGGCACCGGTTCGATCTCATCGATTCGAGCTACGCGGTGGCATTGATGAGCGACCGCACGCCGGCGTGGCGGGAAGTCTACAGCACGATTCTCGATGAACTGGTTGCCCGGCACACCAGCTGGTGGTCCGCCTCAGACTGGATGACGCAGTTTGGTCATGATCCGGACCGGGCAGGCTATCCAGATCGATATCGGCCCCTCATCCCACCTTCACGGTGGGGGAACTACGACGTGCCCGGATGGACGGCCAACGGCATCGACCCGTACGGCGTTCAACCTGATCCCATCGCTGCGGATGGGATGCTGTTTTACAAAGGCTTTTTTACGCTGCTGATGAGCCTGCACAGATACGTGTCGGGTGATACGAAGTGGGATCAGCCGTTTGAGATGATTCGGGATGGGAGCAACACCTTCACCTGGAGCCACTCCGCGGTGGCCGAGCACCTGGCCGGGCAGTGGCTCAACAGCCAGATCGGCTGTCACTGCGAGAACACCAAAATCTGGCCGTACTGACTCAGTGGTGCCGGCCTCGGTCTGAGGCTCTACGACCAGATGTTCGCGACCCACCACCACAGCGCTTTCGACAAATGGTGGGAATACGCGGCGAACTACTATGTGGCCTGGGACGATGGCAAACCGGTTGGGCTCGATCTCTACTACGATCCGGTTGTTGATGAGCACGTGGGCAACGGGCCGGTGGGCATCATTGCACCCGCCTGGCACTTCGCGCCGCAACAATCGGAGATAGCGTCCGCTGGCTGGCGAACAGCGGCAATGCTCAACGGGGTGTTCGGTGACGGTCCCATTACCGGGCTTGATGATCCAGCCCGCTCCACGATCCTGCTGCAGTTCGCTGGAGAATTCGCCGACCCGGCCGTCAAACAGCGCATCTGGGATGCGGCCCAGGAACACATTGAACCCACCTGGGATCGTGCCGCGGGTGAGTTCACGCTGGGTTTCGGGCTTGGCGAGGCGCACCCTCGCGGACAATACAACGCCCGCGCAATGGCCGGATGGGTGTGCACCAAAGGCGCCTGGTCGAGCATCTTCAATACGCCGAATCTTTCCAAGTTCGACGATCCCACGGTCGAGGGCGTCGACTTTCCGCGCATTGCGCTCAGCGAAGCATCCTGGAACGGCACTGCCCTGCGTCTGGCGGCCCACCCGCAGAATGCCGAGACGGCTGGCGTTCGCACCAGCGTGCGCATAACCAACCTGCCATCGACCGATGGGTGGGAAATGACCGGATCGAACGGTGAGACCGTCGCGCTGACCGGCGCGGGTGATCATATGGAGGTGGAACTGATCGCTGACAACCGCCTCGTCGTCGTTCACCGGGAAGGGGAAGCTCGTGGGATCTCTTGAAGGCGTGCGCGTACTCGATTTCGGCCGATACATTGCGGGTCCGTTCTGCGGAACGATGCTGGCCGATCTGGGTGCGGATGTCATCCGCGTGGAGAAAGTGGACGGCAGCGAAGACCGCTTCACCTCGCCGGTGGGCGAGGTGGGTGTTGGATCACTGTTTCTGCACCTCAATCGGAACAAACGTGGTTTCACCTTCAACCCGAAAAAACCCGGGGCGCAGCTGGTGCGTGAGCGGCTGGTGGCGAGCGCGGACATCGTACTGGCTAACCTCACGCCCTCAGGGCTGGCCGCTGTTGGGCTGGACTACGCGTCTCTGATCCAGATCAAGCCAGACGTCATACTTGTCACCAGCACCGCGTTCGGCGCGGATGGTCCGTTTGGCGACAGGGTGGGGTTTGATGGCGTGGCGCAAGCCATGTCCGGCAATCTGCACCTGACCGGCGCGCCGGATGTGCCCACGCGCAACTACTTCCCCTACGTAGATTTCATGACCGGCAGCATGAACACCATCGGCGCGCTCGCGGCCTTGCGCCACCGCGATGCCACGGGTGAGGGTCAGCACGTGCAGGGCGCACTGCTGGCCTCTGCCATCACCGTTGCGGGCGGCGCGTTGATTGAACAGGCGGTAAGCGGGGTGAACCGGGTGGCGAGCGGCAATCGCGGGCAGACCGCCGCACCGTCGGATACCTTTCGCACCCGCGACGGCTGGGTGCTGGTCAGCGTGGTCGGCAACCCGCTGTTTGTCAGGTGGGCAAACCTGATTGGCCAGCAGGACTGGCTGGACGATCCGCGATTCGCAACGGATGCTGCCCGAGGTGAACATGCGGAGCTGGTCAGCGCGCGCATGCAGGAGTGGACCGGCGAGCGGACCACCGCCCAGGTCATCGACGAACTTGACGCTGCGCGGATTCCCTGCGGGGAAGTGTTGACCCCTCAACAGGCGCTGGAACATGAACAGGTGCAAGCCATGCAGTACCTGCAGAACATGCAGTATCCGGGGCTGGAAGGGGACTATCCGCTGCCGCGCATGCCAATCGAGTTTTCGAAGTCAGCCCCAGGCGCACCGGTACGCCCACCGCTCTTGGGAGAGCATACCGATTCGATTCTCATCGAGCTTGGCTTCAGCGCTGCGGAGATTGTGCAATTGCATGCGGATCGCGTGGTCTGACAGGACGCGCTAGCGGGCGCTGAACCGAAGCAGGCCGTTCATGTCTTCGATAACCGGAGGATGGCCGATTATCTCTTCAAGCTGCGGTCCGTATTTCGTGACGTAGGCGTCGAACGCCGCCTGAGTCTGTTCCGCGTCATGCACCTCGGCGGCGGTCAGGTTGAAGTAGTTGTCTCCGATGCGTAATGACACGTTGGGATCGTCGTCTATGCGCGCGCGCCAGCTGGCGCCGGGCGCTGCAATTGCATAGATGTCATCGTCGACGCCAACGCCCCAGATGTAGTGAACCTGTGGCAACCACCCGCCGAAATAGGTTCTGATCATGATCAGATCGTGATCCTGGACGAAAGCGAAATCATCTGGAGTTGGCTGTTCTTCGCCACCGATGGCCAATCCCGGCATGGGTCCGATCGGTCCGCAACCTGCGCAAACCACAATCATGATCAAAGCGGTGAAGAGTCGGTGCATGATGTGGCCTCTTTTGTGTTTTCACAGCAGTGTACCAAATCGGATTTGGGCCGTTGTGTGGAAAAAAGTACTGGCGTTCTGATAATAAAGAAACTAAAATATTATTATATTATTGAGGTTGAGCCATGGCACAAGCAACCGAAACCACCACGATCCGGGTCGGAACGAAGGCGGAACTTGAAGAACAGGGCGTTGTCGTCGTGCGTGGCAGGCACCGGCGCATTGCTGTGTTCGCTGATGGCGACGCGGTCTATGCGGTGGAAAACAACTGCCCACACATGGGCTTTCCGCTGGATCGGGGTACCGTGCGCGATGGCATGCTTACCTGCCATTGGCATCAGGCGCGTTTCGACCTGCGTTCGGGCTGCACCTTTGACCTGTGGGCAGACGACGTAGCGCGTTACGCGTGCTGGGAAGAAAACGGCGAAGTATTCGTCTCCGCGGTCCCCGACTTTGTGCCGGACGAGGCGTTTCATCGTGCCAGGCTGGTGCGCGGGATCGAGCAGAACGTAGGCCTGGTACAGGCGAAAAGCATATTGGCCCTGCTCGAGGGCGGTGCGTCGTTGCCGAGCGTTCTGCAGGCGGTTGTGGAGTTCGCCACCGCCAATCTCACCGAAGTGAGTGAGGGATTGATTCGCCTGATATGCATCGCCCGCCTGTATCCGAACTTGAGCCGTGACACCGCCTATCAGGGCCTGTACTACGCAATCCGCAAAATCGCCGAGGAGGCGAGCACATCGACCCCCAGACGCCCGCGTGATCCGCTTGCGCAAGGCGGCCATGACCTGGATACGTTGAAGTTGTGGCTGCGGCAATGGGTGCAGACCCGCCACCGCGACGGTGCCGAGCGCACCGCGCTGACCGCCGTTGAAAAGCTGGCACCCAACGAGATTGCTGAGCTGGTATTCATGGGTGCGACCGAGCGCCTGTACGCCGACGGTGGCCACCAGCTGGAAGGCTGCAACAAAGTTTTCGAGCTGATCGAGTTGCTGGGCGCCGATCAGGCGCCCGCTCTGGTCGGACTGTTAATGCCGGACATGACCGGTGCTCGCGGCCGCGAAGAGAGCACCAACTGGCACCACCCTATTGAGCTCGTTGAACCGCTGCGCGCGTTGGAGAAACGCTTGCCTGATGTGCTGGCGGTAGACGCCGATCCACAATGGTGTGGCGGTGAGGCATTGACCCAGGTCATTCTAGGCGATGACCCGCTTGCGAGCCTGCTGGCGTTGGAACAGGCGTTCAATGATGGCGCCCCCGCGCACCTGGTTGCGCGTCAGGTGTCCTACGCAGCGGCGCTTCGGCTGGCACGTTTCGCCACCTCCAACGAGGTCACCGACTGGTTCAATCCGCAGCACACGTTTATCTACACCAACGGGGTTTTCCAGGCAGTCACGCGCTCGCCAACCCCAGACGTGGTGCGCGGAATATTTCATGGCGCGATGTCCGTGTATATGGATCGCTATCTGAATGTTCCCGCTGCGCGGCTGCCGAGCATGCGCGCCTCCCGCGACGAGCTCGGCTCCGATTCTGCTGAGTTGCAAACCGCGCTGCTGCGCGAGCTCGATCAGCGTGCCAATATCGAGCGGGTTGCGGACATCGTTTCACGCTATGTTGACCTTGACTTGGATCTGGCCGGGCTCATCGACACCCTGGCTTACGCCACCGTTCGTGAGGACCTGGATTTTCATAGCCTTCAGGTGCTGGAAGCCGGCGTAAACCAGTGTAGCGTCTGGCCGTCAGGACCTGAGCGTGAAAACATTCTGGTGGGCGTTGCCCGTAACCTGGGCGCACACTGTCCGACCCGGCGCGCGGGCCAGCAGACCGCCGAGATCGCGCAGAGACTGCACCGGGGCGACATCATCTTTGAAGAGCAGACCAACGCATAGCCACGTTGACCCGCATCACTTACTCAGTTGATCGCGCGTTGGCCTTCGGGAATTGCGTATTCCGCCG